>DASCRU010000028.1:0-14598 GCA_034400015.1 Candidatus Thalassarchaeaceae archaeon
AATTACTTTTTGAAACAGCCTCCTGTCTATTCATTTCTTCGTTATTGTATCTTTTTGGCCGTGCAAAATATGCCGCAATGTTATCGGCCTTTCTGGCAGCATACTCAATCATATATCGGCTATATTTCGCTTTTAATGCGGACGTAATGATTGAATTTGCTTTGTTTGAAGTGATGTTTGATTTTGCCTCAATGATTGCATTTTCAGTAACTTCTGCAGTTCCTTGGTTTTTGGTGTCTGATTTTGAAAATGTTAGGGATCAGGATTCTCCCGGTTCAATTCCATTGTTGAATGACGAAATGGGAGAAGGATTAATTCTAGGTGCCTCAGATGAAGGTTTGAAAGATATGGATCAATTCGCAGTTACTCGTCCAACTCCGCCTAGAAGAAGAAGGCCCATGGAATTATTTTATGAGGGGATTTTCTTGTTGATTGGAATGGTATTATGGCCAATTACAATTTCAACTCATTTTCTTCTTGCTCTAGAGATTCCTACTCGTTATGGGTCATGGGATATGGAAGCAAATGCACTTACTCTTTTGGTCCCCCTCTATCTTCTATCATTTTTGGCTACTTGGGTAGTGATTCGAAGTGATCGAGAAGCACGAGGTGGAGCATTGTATGCTAAGGAGAAAGAAGCATATCACGAATTCATGAATCAATTCTTGGCTCTAAAGAAGGCGTACTATGAGCGTCAGACAAAGCGTCTAGATGTCGATGATTCAGAATGAATTCATTGTCTTTGTCTAATCGCTTCTATTGCTAATGTAGAGATGGCAACTTGCAGATTGTAGCTGGGGATGAACCCATTCATTGGTAGGCGAATGATTTGATCCGCAGCATCTAGAGCATCTTGGCTAACTCCATCTCGTTCTGCTCCAATAATAATCAGGACGTCTCCAGTTAGGTCGGATTCCCAGGGTGGAATTGTACCGACATCTTCTGCAACAATCACGCGAACATTGTTTTCCTTAGCAAGATTTAGTGCAATCTCAGTATCCGTATAGTGAATTGGAATAAATCGAGTGGCCCTCATACTGGATCCTTTGACTGAACTCCTTTCAGAATGAGTCAACTTGTTGCTAATAATCATCGCATCGGCGCCGCTAACTTCTGCGGTCCGGATACAGAATCCCATGTTGGTGGCATACTGTACTCCATCCAATAGCCAAATGACTCCTCCTTTCTCGAACACTTCCTCAAGTGAAAGATTTGGAATTCTACCTACGAGTGCCAATGCGAGAGGGTGTTCAGGTTCACCTTCCTTTGCAGGGATGGCCATTCTCCAGACATCGGTTCTGCTTCCTTCTTCGATTTTCACATCTTTATCTTCACAAAGTCTCCGAATTTCTTCAATATCTGGGTGAGCGTTATCTCGTTCCAATAGAACAAGAGTGGCTTCTTCGGCATTTAGAGCGGCGATTACCGCATCCACTCCTCGTCTTTGTAGCACAAAATAACGAATCGTCCTTTATTCAAGAGTCTGCCGAATGTATCAATTCGTAAAAGGTTTCATGATGGTCGCTGCTTTACGGCATAACATGAAGGGACAGGCATCATGGATGTGGTTCATGTTTGGAGCAACTCAATTGTTGCTTGGTTCAAAGGTTTCACCAGAATTGGAAATACTTGGTATGTTTCTGAATGCAAATGGAAGTGGCTTTCTTTTAATTGCTCTTTTCTTCCTTTTCAAGCGTGATAAAATCGAAAGTATCAACCCAATTTCGAAGTCAGAGAGGACAACAATGATCAAGGGAGAAGATGGCAACATGTACGAAGTTGCCATTCCAACTAAAGATTCAAAATTGACTCTTGTACTGAATATTGTTTGGTTCTTGATGATGCTCGGCGGTTGGACATTTCTTTAGATGAGAGTTGATCGCCTTTGGTCGGTGAACTTGTCGATAGAATGATGGAAAATCCTGCGAATGATTTGCTCGGGGGATATTATCCGTTCTTACGTCGAGTAATTTTACCTCTTGTATTGATACTGTTTTTTATTTTATTGATTGATATTTCGAATGGTAGTATTGCAATAGCTGCTATTTTTACGGGTTTTTCTCTAGGTCCTGTATTAATTTTGGAGCGAGTAATGGTAATTTATTTGATAAAACAAAAAGACAATGAAAAACTAATGTGAATGTTTTTTTTATGCGAAGCGGTCATATCCTTCATAGTTAGTCGTGAGTCATGGAACTACTCGCGTTCTTCGGTTTAGATGTTCTTTCCGGTATGGAATTACTTTTTGCAGGTTGCGCTTTATTGGGCGGGCTACTCTTTCTTTCATGGTTTGTTTTAGCAATGATTGGAGGAGTCGCAGGAGATGTAGCTGGCGATATCTTTGGAGCAGATGTTGGCTTTGATGCAGATCTTTCATTCAAAGCCTTGACATTCCAAGGAATTAGTGCATTTACGATGATGTTTGGATTGATTGGTTTGGCAATATTGCGGGCCAATCACGATGCCATAATCGCTATTTTTGGAGGTAGTGCAGCAGGGGGTCTTTCCATGTATGCTGTAGCTAAGTTATTCGAAGCATTTCTCAAGTTGGAAAGTGAAGGAACAATGAAAATTAATCAGGCAATAGGTGCGCGAGGTACTGTTTATCTGCGCATTCCTTCAACTGGTACAGGTCAAGTCCAAGTTACTGTTCAAGGTACTGAAAGGACACTTGACGCTATTTCCAACGGAGAAGTCGAGATTGCAACTGGGACATACATTACAGTCGTAGATAGCATGGGTTCAGTTCTTGTCGTTGAACCGTTGACTGGCATGAAAGCTAGAGACAATGATGAGTCAGAATGATACTTTCTGTTATTTTTGTTCGGGCAAGGATTGATTATCATAACCCATAGTCCGTGAATCATGACCCGTACGCTTGCCGTTAGAACATTAGCCGCAATTTTAGCTTTGATTGCTATTCCATTAGTTACAGCACAAGAAGCAGAAACTGAAGGTGGAGGTGCTGCTGCTATAGTGGTGCTAGCCATTTTTGCCATAGTTATCTTGCTGTTAGCATTTGTACTATTTCTTGCATCTCGTTACCGAAGATGCCCTCCTGATAAGATTCTAGTGATATATGGGCGAACTGATGGAACTAGTTCTTCAAACCCTATTCATGGCGGAGGAAAATTAGTTTGGCCATTGATTCAAGATTACGATTACTTGGACCTCAAGCCTATCACAATTAATATTGATTTGAAAAACGCCCTTTCCCAGCAGAACATCCGAATCAACGTTCCAAGTACATTCACCATTGCAATAAGTACTGAACAATCAATAATGCAAAACGCTGCTGAACGCCTACTTGGTCTTCCAATCACTGCTATTTCTGATATGGCGTCTGATATTATTCTAGGTCAACTTCGTTTGACTGTTGCAATTCTAAACATTGAGCAGATTAACAAGGATCGTGACTCATTCATGGAATTGATTCGAACCAACGTAGAGCAAGAACTTCGCAAGGTTGGATTGAGTCTACTTAACGTGAATATTGTAGATATTACTGATGAATCGGATTATATCGAGAGCATCGGTAAGAAAGCAGCAGCAACTGCAGTCGAGAAGGCTCGTGCTGATGTTGCTGAGCAGGAGAAGTTCGGTGCAATTGGTAAGGCAGAAGCTGACCGTGAAAAGGATATCCAGGTTGCAGCAAATCAAGAAAATGCTGCAATGGGAGTAAAGACTGCTGAACAACAAAGACGTGTTGACGTTGCAGAGAAAGAAGCAGTTGCAGTAGGCGGTGAAAACATTGCTAGAGCCGACATTGCTCGTTCCAATGCGGATCTTGCGGAACAAGAGGCCGAAGCAAACAAGCGTGCAATGGTTGCTAGTAATCTTGCACAAGCAGAGATTCAGAAAGCCAAGTTCATCGAGGAAGAAGAGCGTTTGAAGGCCGAGGAAATCGTTCGTGAACAAATCACCAAGCAACAGATTGAGATTGCAGCAGAAGCAGAGGCAGAACGCCAACGCCGAATCGCACAGGGTGAAGCAGATGCTATCCTTGCTCGCTACAAGGCAGAAGCAGAGGGTCAGCAAGCTGTTCTTGATGCAAAGGCGGCTGGTTACGAGAAACTTATCGCTGCAGCCGGTGGCAGCGCTGGTGACGCATCGACACTTCTCATGGTCGAGAAGATTGAATCCATGGTTAATGCACAGGTTGAAGCTATTCGCAACATGAAGATCGATAAGGTCACAGTATGGGATGGCGGCGGAAATAATGGCGATGGAAGTGCTACCTCAAACTTTGTGAGTAGCCTAGTAAAGTCGCTACCTCCGATTCACGACGTGGCGAAGATGGCAGGCGTTGATCTCCCAGCCTATCTTGGCACTGTGTCTGATCCATCAGAAGATTCCGAGTAATTTGATTTCTCAGAAATTTCATCGATGGTCTAGCGACAGTCATACTCATGAATCCCCTTCCAATGGGAGGGGTATGGTGGAAGACGTTGTGATAGTAGGGGGCGCCAGAACTCCCTTCTGTGAATGGCAGGGTGGAAAGAGAGGTGACGGTCAACCAGGAGGCTTACTGAAGGACATCTCAGCAGAGGATCTTGGCGCAATTGCAATCAAAGGTGCTCTAGAGAAGACAGGAACTTCTCCTCAATCTGTAGATCATGTCGTTATGGGATATGCTTTGCAGACTTCTAGTCAAGCAATTTTTGGGAGCCGTCATGCTGGACTTAAGGCAGGAATCCCTCAAGAAGTTCCTATGTTGACTTTATCTCGAATATGTGGTAGTGGTGCTCAGTCAGTCGTCACTGGTGCTCAGATGATTATGCTTGGAGAAGCTGAAACAGTTGTAGCAGGTGGAATGGAAAACCTTTCTCAGGCACCTCATGTATTGAGAGGAATGAGAGATACATTCAGATTAGGACGTCCCCCCAAGGAGGGTTTTGAGTTAGAGAAGGATATGGAAGATTATCTGTTCACGAATCTTTTGGATATGCATTGTGGTTCATTCATGGCTCAGACATCTGATGAGCTATGTTTGCGCAAGGGCGTGGAACGTGCAGATGCCGATTCTTTTGCTGTTCTAAGCCATTCTAGAACTTCTGCTAGTATTGATTCAGGATTGTTTGATGAGGAGATAGTTTCAGTCGATACTCCTGATGGAGTTGTAGGTCCAAAGGACGAGGATCATGTTGTTAGAGGGACTAGTGAAGAATCTCTAGCAGGACTTCGTGCTGCATTCGGACCCGAATCACTTGTTACTGCTGGAAATGCATCTGGTGTTGTTGATGGTGCAGCAGCATTGGTCATCAAGTCCGCTAGTCGGGCTCAGAAGGATGGAGATTCACCTTTGGCTCGTATTGTTTCCTGGGGGATTGTAGGAATCGATCCAGCCATAATGGCATATGGCCCTGTTCCATCAAGTCAAAAAGCACTAGAAAAGGCTGGTTTGAAAATCGGAGATATTGATCGTTGGGAGATTAATGAGGCATTTTCAGGCCAAGCAGTAGCTTGTATCCGAGAACTTGGTTTGGATGTTGAGAAAGTAAATGTGAATGGAGGAGCAGTTGGTCTTGGACATCCTCTTGCCGCGACAGGGACTCGTCTTTTACTCACATTATCTCATGAATTGAAGCGTTCAGGTGGGCGTTATGGAGTTGCAACAGCTTGTATTGGTGGCGGACAGGGGATCGCAGTGGTCATTGAGGCCATGTAGGTGGATTTTTTGTTGGACCCCTTGTTCCTATTCGTCGTTCTTCTGGTGTTCGCCACAGGGTTCCTTTTTGCACCTCTTGGGCTTGGAGGTGGCCTCCTCTTTGTGCCAATATTACACTATGTAGCAGGTTTCCCTCTTGATTCTTCAACATTGGTAATTTCTCTATTGCTGACTGGCTGTGTATCGTATGGTTCCGGCTTCGTACATCATAGGGAGGGTTTGGTCGATATCAGTCGAATTCGAATGGGCGCTCCTTCTGCATTGATTGGTTCTGTGATTGGTGCAATCGTTGTGAGTCTACTAGGAAGTTCGCTCAATATTGTGTTCAAGATCTTGGCTTTTGGAATAATCACATGGGCGATTATCAAGGCATCTCGTAGGATTTCTTCAGGAAGAAGTGAACTTGAGGTGGGTGAAATTCGCTCTGTCGAACTCATTATAGGTACTGGTTTTGGAGGCATGGCTAGTTCAGTTCTAGCAATTGGAGCCGGTGCAATTTACATCCCAGTGTTGAATCAATTTGGGGGTCTTGATTCACGTACATCCATAGGGACGAGTTTGGGTTTGATGATGGTGGTTGTCCCTATTTCTGTGTTAACTCATGCGTTACTTTTCCAAGGAGTTTGGCCGCCATTTCTGTATTTCTTAGGATTGCCTATTGCTGTAATCTGTGGTTCGATAATTGGAGCCAAAACAGGGCTTCGTCTTTCTGAAAAAACCATTCTTGGGGGCTTTATCATGGTTCTAAGTATCGTTCTCATTCGTTATTTAATTGATTTAATCTCATTAGTTTTACACTAATTAGAAAATAGAACCTAGAATCATTGGCCCTGCTATCCATGCGCCAATTGAAGATCCGATGTTCCCCATTACTGTGACCATAAGCACCTTTCCGGTCCGGTTTGTGAAAAGTAGACGAAATTTATCCATCATTAGAAATTCTTGTAGATCCTTAGTTCGCGGGGCACTATACCGTAGTTGAGCAGCACCCGCAAACCACCCTGCCGCCAATGTCGGATTCAATGAGGTAATTGGAGAAGCGATTGCCGCACTCAAAATCGCTACAGGGTGCCCTCCAACAATCAGCACGAAGAAAGCAGCGAACAACGCATTAATCGACAACCAAGTTACTGTGCTCTCTTTCAATGCCTCCACATCTCCTTGGCTGATTAGATAGGCTAGAACTCCCAGCATAATTGCAGGCAATGCGAATGGAAGCAATTTCTTGATTGGACCTTTTTTGGGAATGGCCAATAATTCCTGAATTCGTTCTTTGGATGGAGGTGCTTCCTGTAATTTTTCTCGAACTCCTTTGAGGTGTCCTGCACCAATTACTGCGAGCACCTTCCCCTTGGACGATTCTGCTCTGATTCGAGAGGCTAGGAATTCGTCCCTTTCATCAATCAAAACTTCTCCAGCTGCTGGGACCATTCTCCTTAGTTCATCCATCATTTCACTGATTAAATCTGAATCTTCTGCTATTGTATTTACATCGATTTCTTCATCCTCTTCTGGAGCAAGAAGCGCATTCAAGACTCTGATTTTTTGGATGAATCCCATCTTTGACCAAACTCTCCGAAGAGTGATTTTGACATCACGATCTATCAGGGCAAGCGGAATATCCTTTTCTCTTGCTCCTTCTACTGCGGTCAATAAGTCGACTCCTGGTTTCTCTCCAATTTCGAGTCCCATTTTCCTTTGTTGTGCAGCCATTAATGATTGAAATAGAAGAAGTTGAGCTTTGCCGGCCTTTATGGCAGAACCTAGAGTTTCTTCATCGAAAGCCTGTGGGTTTTCTAATGCATGGAGTCTGTCTTTATCCAACTCGACAGCAACAATATCGGGGTCAAATTTTTCGATCTGTTCGTTGACTAAATCTGCTGATGAACGACTAATATGGGTGGTCCCAACAAGTCTAATATTGTCGAATACATCGACAACTGCCCCTGATTGTTCTTCCATTATTCTCCTCCTAGTGTGGTGATTGTACGAAATAGATCTGCATGTTCTTCCACATCATGCACCCTCAGTATGTCTACTCCTACGTTTTGAGCATGTGCTGCAACGCCTAGTGTTCCAGCAAGTCGGTCGCTAGTATCTATTCTTCCAAGGAGATCTTTGAACATGGATTTTCTACTTACTCCCCATAATATTGAGAATTCTTCTGATCCTCTAAGGGCCATAGGGTGTCGTAATAAGGCGAGATTATGCTCCAAAGTTTTCCCGAAACCGATTCCAGGATCTAGGCAAATTCTGTCTACTGGGTGCCCATTGTTTACCAGTTCTCTTGCACGACTCAAGAGTTGAGAACTCACTTCACTAACGACGTCATCATATTTTGGAGAATTTTGCATTGTCCCAGGTTCTCCTTTCATGTGCATTATGCAAATCCCTGCTCCGCTCGATAATACCAGTTCTATCATTTCAGGGTCTCTTAATCCTGAAACATCGTTGATCATGTTTGCACCAGCATTGATGGCTTCTCGTGCAACAGCAGTTCTTCTTGTATCGATGGAAATTGCTTGTTCGGGAAATTTATTTTTGATTTTACGAATTAGTGGCACTACTCTCTGGATTTCTTCTTTGATATCGATTTCGATTGCACCTGGGCGAGTGGATTCACCTCCAATATCAATCCAATCTGCACCGTTGAGAATCATTTGGTCAACTAATTTCATTGAATGTTCTAGGTTTTCTGCCCTTGATGGTTGATGAAATGAGTCGGGAGTGCAGTTAATCACTCCCATTATGCGAGGTCTCCCATCGCTGCGGCGACGTAACAGGGGCGTCCAGTTGGGCATTCGGGACGACGAGGTGAGGTATGCTTTATCATGTGCTGCGCTCGAGTGGACGAGCATGGGTCCCGAAGATTCGCTTAACTCTGAATCTCTCGACGATGCACCGTCTAGACTCTCCGTTAGCACTGATGCAGTTGTTCCAGATAGGGAACAGATTGAGTTGGCAGATGCAGTACTCGCTAGGCTAAATCCCACTGATGCTCACGAATTACGTCAAATGACTACACGTTTTGGATTGGTTTCTGGAATGCTAATGATGATTGTGATTCTTTTTTGGTGGCTCGCTATACATGTTGCTGGAAAAGAGTGGGGTGGAAATCATGGCCCTAGTTCTATTTTCTTTGATTTGTCTTTTGCCGAAGTGTCTTGGGTAGTGCCCCTCCTAGTCTTTTTCGCAACATTACTTGTTTCTCTTTCGCGTGAACGTGGAGGGGCATTGACTGCAACACTGGGCGGGGGATTCTTCGTTTTAGTCGTCTATCTTGCCATTGAACCCGTTGGTCATGCAATGTTTTCTTCTGATGGAAGTGCTGATTTAATGACCTCAATCCTTCAAACATTAAGACTGACTGCTTTAGGTATCCTGGTTCATTTTAGTGCACGATATTTCCTAGATGCTATGCTAGTTGCTTGGGTGAGAGGAGTTCTTTCTCACTTCGATGTTGCTTTGGCACCGATGAAGGAAGATTGAGTTTAGGAATCACTCATATCCTCCTCCCATGCTCGATAAACATGGAGAGTCTCATGCCATCTCTCCATGTCCTTCGTCTCGGACATCGAAGAGAGAGAGATAAACGAATTACCTCTCATCTTGGACTTACTGCTAGAGCATTTGGGGCAGACAGTTTCGTTCTTTCTGGTGAGGAAGATCCAAACGTACTCGAAACGTTGCAATCAGTTTCTGAAAAGTTTGGTGGTGATTTCAATGCACAATATGAGGCGAAGCCGATGGGTTGGTTGAAGAGATTCGCCCAGAAAGATGCAGGAGATGGGGCACCAGGTGTTGCTATTCATCTTACGATGTATGGTTTGCCTTGGAAGGAGGCCATTCCAACTATTCCTCGAGACCGGCCAATCGCAATAGTAGTAGGTGGTGCAAAAGTTCCAGGAGAGGTATTTGGAATATGTCAATACAACATTGCAATCGGAAATCAACCACATTCTGAAGTGGCTGCTTTAGCTGTATTTCTTCAGAGTTGGCTACCTGATGGCGCTGATGCCTCCAATTTCCTTGGGGGAATGACTGTTGTTCCAATGGAATCAGGCAAGCAAATCCTATCTTCTGAAGATTCATCTGAGTAAATAGTGAAAAACTCGTTTTGAATCACTTTTTTGCCCTCTTCTACCGCCAATGATTAAGGAGCGTTCTTAGCGAAACAAGACGATGTCGAGGAACCTTCCGGCCACGGGTTTCGCACCCGGCGCTGATATTCCGGGTGTTTCTGATCCTCATCGTGGCGAGGATGCAGCAGATAGGCTCGAGGATGGCCGTTCTCATGCTTACGAAGAGGGACATGGGAAGGGAGTATTACTTTTAGCAGACGGAGGGCGATACGAAGGAACACTCTTCGGCGCATCAGTTGCTGCAGAAGGTGAATTGGTTTTCACAACTGGAATGACGGGATTCCAAGAATCTCTGACCGACCCTTCATTTGCTGGACAGGTTCTCACATTTACCTGGCCTCTTCTAGGAAACTATGGAGTAATTCCAGGAGTGTCTGAATCTAGTAGAGTGTGGCCTCGAGGTGTTGTTTGTCGGCAAGCAATCGATGTTCCAGACCATCGTGATTCAGTGGGTTCTCTCCATGATTTACTACACTCTCATGGAGTTCCAGGTATCCAAGGGGTAGATACTCGCTCAATCACTAGAAGAGTCAGGGAATACGGAACACTACTCTGTGTGTTTGGTCCAATAGATCAGGAAGATGCCCTCTCAGCTAGGTTAGCCAAGGCTACAAGTCCTGACTTGGATGATCTTGTGGATGAGGTTTCAAGAGACGATGAAGTTGTCCTCAATCCCGGTGCAATCGATTCGTCTGGGAATCCACTTCCTCGTTTAATTGCCCTTGATTGTGGAGTCAAGTACAACATTCTCCGCGAATTATGTCGTCGCTTTGAGGTCGTATGGGTTCCGGCTGAATCTGATTTTGAGAATATAATTTCAAATTGGAATCCAGATGCGTTTTTCTGTTCAAATGGCCCTGGTGACCCCGCTCACCCTGGCGCTGCAACTTCTGCTCGACGTGTTATCGCGGCTGCGATTTCATCAGGTTACCCTACAATGGGAATTTGTTTAGGGCACCAGTTACTTGGTTTGGCATCAGGTCTTCGAACATACAAACTTCTCTATGGTCATCGGGGGGCAAATCAGCCAGTTGTTGATTTGATGGATAACACAGTGAGTATAACCTCTCAAAACCATGGTTTCGCAATCGCAGATCCGAAGAAGGGGATGCTTGCTCTACATCCTAGTGGGGCATGTTCTGATGTGGAACCTAATGCCATTGACTCTGAAGTCACCGTTCGTTTTGTAAATGCAAATGATAGGACTGTAGAAGGATTGGATGTTGTGGGGCGTCCTGCATTTTCGGTCCAATATCATCCTGAATCGTGCCCTGGCCCCCATGATGCGAATCCCTTGTTTGATCGATTTTCCGCAATTGTTGCAGAGCATCTAGGATCTTCAGTTCCAACTCCATTAGATCCAGTGGCTACTCCAAGTCTCATTGGAGGTGAAAATTAATGCCTAAGCGAACAGACATCAATCGTATCCTCCTCTTAGGGAGCGGTCCTATTCGTATTGGTCAGGCAGCAGAGTTTGATTTCTCAGGTTCTCAGGCTTGCCGAGCTCTTCGCTCAGAAGGTTACGAAGTTATTCTTGTGAATAGCAATCCCGCGACCATTCAAAATGATCCTTCCATGGCGGATCGAATATATATTGAGCCACTTCTTCCAGATGTTGTAAGAAGAATTCTTGAAATCGAGAGGCCAGATGCCATCTTGGCAGGAATGGGTGGGCAAACTGCATTGAATATTGCTAGTTCACTTGCTCATGACGGAACATTAGAGGCATTGAATGTTGAATTGATTGGTTGTGATCTCCAAGCGATTGATGATGCTGAAGATCGAGATCGTTTCAAGCAGGTTTGCGAGGAGATCGATTTACCTGTTCCAAAGGCCATTGCTTGTGCTTCAATTGATGAGGTATTGGAAGCAGCAGAAGATCTTGGAGGGTATCCACTCTTGATTCGCCCAGCATTCACACTAGGTGGGTTAGGAGGTGGAACTGCATGGAACAAGGGCCAGTTGGTAGAGATAGCAAGCCAAGGAATCTTACACAGTAGAATTGATCAGGTTTTGGTTGAGGAAAGTATTCTTGGATGGCAAGAACATGAGTATGAAGTCATGAGGGATGCTTCTGATAATTGCATTATTGTCTGTACTATGGAGAATATTGACCCCATGGGTGTACACACAGGGGAATCCACAGTAGTAGCGCCTCAACAGACGCTTTCAGATCGAGATCACCAGATGCTTCGAGACGCTGCTCTTCGCCTTATTCGTCGATTAGATATCAAAGGGGGATGTAACGTCCAATTTGCCTTCAATCAAAAAACCGGAGAGTATAGGACAATAGAAGTCAATCCACGAGTTAGTAGATCATCTGCTTTAGCATCCAAAGCTACAGGATATCCGATTGCTAGAATGGCAGCATTAATTGCAGTAGGATATACCCTTGATGAATTACCTAATCCAATAACTGGAAAGGGTACCACTGCCGCATTTGAACCGACACTCGATTATTGTGTAGTGAAGATTCCTCGATGGCCATTTGATAAGTTCCGAACTGCCAACCGAACTCTTGGGACATCAATGAAGAGTACAGGTGAAGTCATGGCAATTGGGCGCTCTTTTGAGGAAGCGTTTCTGAAGGCTATTGCGTCATTGGAAGTAGGAAATCCCCATCCAAGACCACTTACCTTAGCAGATGAATCAGAAGGAGAAGGTCAAATTGAAAGAGCTGCTGAACCATTGCCTGATTCTACTTTGGAAGAGTGGCTTAGGGTGCCTACTGATCGGCGAATGTTGGCATTGGTTGAAGCGTTCCGCAGGAATTGGGATATTGAGAAAGTTCACGAAGTCACTGGAGGTATTACGAGATGGTTCCTCCATCGATTCCAATCCTTGGCATTGAATGAGATGGAAATAATGGCTCATGCCGGTTCTCCTTCAGACATTTCAGAAGAAGATCTTCGACGTTGGAAAGGGAATGGAATGACTGATGCACATATTGCTGATGCATTGGCTGGATTCCCTCCATTGGGTGTTAGGGGGCTTGATTCATCACATAGTCCACTTGCCATCATGGAACGACGCCATTCATTTGGTATTCATCCAGTTTATCGAATGGTGGATTCTTGTGCTGCTGAATTTGCAGCGGTTACTCCTTACTATTATTCTACATATGAGGGGGGTTCTACTCCTTCAGGGATTGATTCAGTCCCCCATGAACGGAAAATTAGAGCGGATGGAGATGAAGCCAACAGACATGTTGTAGTTGGTTCAGGGCCAATTCGAATAGGTCAAGGCATTGAATTCGATTATGGATGTGTACATGCAGTTCAGGCTATCAGAGATGAGGGGCATGAGGCTATTCTAATCAATAATAATCCTGAAACGGTTTCTACCGATTTTGATACCAGTGATCGCCTCTATTTCGACCCATTAAATCTTGAATCAGTAATTGAGGTTCTACTTCGAGAGAATGCAGATGGTCTACTATTGCAATTTGGAGGTCAAACTGCCATAAACTTGGCATTGCCGATGCATGAAAGAATGGAACATCTTAGATCAATGAACATTCATACTGAATTGATTGGAACTAGCCCCGATGCAGTTGATGAAGCAAGTGATAGAGAACGATTCGAAGCATTTGCTAAGAGAGTCGGATTGAGAATGCCACGAGGCCTTACTGGCGCGAGTCCTTCAGAAGTTAGGGATGCAGTTGTAGAGGTAGGATATCCAGTCTTGATTCGCCCGTCTTATGTTTTGGGGGGAAGAGGCATGGAAATTCTAACCGATGATCGCCAGTTGGATGCATACATGTCTGAGGCATTTATTGCTCCGGACAAACCACTCCTAGTTGACGAATATCTTGGAGGTGCCATGGAGTTGGACGTCGATTCCGTTTGTGACGGAGAAGAGGTTCTAATTGGAGCAATAATGGAGCATTTGGAGGAAGCAGGGATTCATTCAGGTGATTCAACGTGTTTCATCCCACCTCAGAATGTATCTCAAAAAATCATAGAACAAGTTGAAGATTGGACGGAGCGTATTGGCGTAGGTTTGGGTATTCGAGGTTGTTTTAACATTCAATTTGCAATCAAGGATGAAATTCTTTACGTTCTTGAAGTAAACCCTAGGGGGAGTCGAACATTTCCTTTCGTTGCGAAGTCGACAGGAGTGCCTCTGGCGCGAATTGCAGCTCGTTTAGCTCTTGGGACTAGACTTTCAGAGATTGAGATTCCTCGGTTTGAAACTGAACTTGTTTGTGTGAAAGCCCCAGTCTTCCCATTCTTGAAATTACGAGGATTAGACCCCGCTCCAGGCCCAGAAATGAAGTCAACAGGGGAAGTAATGGGGTCTCATGAGGATCCGGCGGCTGCATATTTGAAAGCTCGATTGGCCACTGAGTTGCCAGTTCCTACTTCAGGAGGAGTATACATCACTGTAAGAGATTCAGATAAAAATTCAGTGATTGAACATGCCTCACGCCTCCATGAATTAGGTTTCCAGCTTCATGCCACTCCTGGAACCGCTCAGATATTACGAGACGAAGGTGGTTTAGATGTTGAAACAGCATATCGTATTGCTGAGGGGCGTAGTCCTGATGCACTTGATTTGATGCGTCAAGGAAACATACAACTCATACTCAATACTCCGTCTAAATCTGGTGGGGCAGTCCTTGATGGAAACATGATGCGTAGACTTGCAGTGGAATTGAACATCCCGTTTGTGACGACTCTTAATGGTGCTAGGATGGAAGTTGAAGCAATTGCTGTAGCTCGAGAAGGACTTCCTGAACCGAGGCGCCTAATCGGTACCTGAGTGTATCATCACTCCTCTTCTTCA
>DASCRU010000029.1:0-1816 GCA_034400015.1 Candidatus Thalassarchaeaceae archaeon
AATCCATCCATTTCTGCAAGTAATTGCATCAATGTACGTTGAACTTCCCTATCGCCAGATGTTGATGCATCCATTCTTTTAGAACCAATTGCATCAATTTCATCAATGAATATAATTGCTGGAGAACGTTGCCTAGCAAGATCGAATAATTCTCTAACCAACCTTCCTCCTTCGCCAATGTATTTCTGAGCTAATTCACTCCCAACCATGCCTAGGAATGTTGCCTTTGTTTGGTTTGCAACGGCCTTTGCCAACATTGTTTTCCCAGTCCCAGGTGGTCCACAGAGCAAAACACCTTTTGGGGGTGTAATTCCAAACGCTTCGAATGATTCGGGCTGTAATAGTGGAAGTTCAATAGCTTCCTTGAGCCTCTCTATCTCTTCGTCAAGGCCACCTAAATCATCGTACACGACATTAGGTGCATCGATAATTTCTGCCGCTGCAACCAATGGATCATGTGCGTCAGTCAAGACATCGATAATAGACAAACTATCTTGATTTAGAGCGACGCGAGTGCCGGGCCGCAAATCAGAATCAGGCAGGCGTTTATTTCGAGAAACGAGGAACACTGTCCCATTAGATGAACGTACTATCGCCCTTTCATCATCCAATACATCCTGCACATTTCCAATGATGAAAGGTGGGCTACGTAGATGCCTAAGTTCTTCTTCCAAACGCGATGATCTTTTCTTAAGTTGGCCAATCTCATTTTCGAGATATATTTTGTCCGTCAACAATCCTTGAGCAAACTCTCTAAGATCTCGAACCTGGCCATCTACTTCCTTCAATTCAATACGATCAGAACGAGGAAGACCATCTGCATCCTCGTCAGGTGGACGTTCTGCCCCACTCTCTCCCATATCCTAGCCTGAACTGCTTGGATTATTAAGCCCTTCAAATTATTGAACGGAAATTCTATGTTAGTGCCATGGTTAAAATCGGGTCGCAGACTCGGGTGGTTGATACACATGGGTAGTTGTGAAATCTGTGGTTCAAGCAAGGTCGCCACCAAGCGTGCTTCCTCTAATGGCCGAGATGTTTCCGCATGTGAAAGGTGTATGAAAGCTGCTGGGCTCAAACCAAATCTAACTGGCGCCCCTCAAACATCCAATCCTGGCAAGGTGCATGGCTTCGGAGGATATGGAGGGATGGGGCGTGCTGGTAAAGACATCATGATCAGAGATGAGAAAGAATTGACTCCTGATTTCGGATCTCGTGTAATCGAAGCACGTAGAATGAAGGGCATTGACCAAAGAGAATTAGCAAGAGGGATTTCTGAACGTGTAAATATTATTCAGAGAGTAGAAAGAGGACAAAATCCTGGTGATTCGGTTATTCGTAAACTAGAGAGATTTCTTGATATTGAATTAATGGTAGAACGAACACAAGATGAGCAAAGGCTGGTGGATCCAGGTGCAGGTAGGTCCATGACATTAGGAGACTACATTCAGGACGCGCTCCGCAAGGATTGATTCCATGTCCGATATACCTATGCACATCATTCATCTCAACCAAGATGACCCAAAGAAATGCACTGCACGCGCAATGAATCGTATCGGTGAAGTCATCCTCCATGATAATGTTCGAGGAGCTCCACGACGGGGTTTCCTACTCGATCCATCGGCTGGAGTTGTTCTAGGACCTGATGATCGAGATATGATTGATCGAGGTGGGGCCATCGTCGGACTCGACTGTAGCTGGAAGCAACTCGAGCCATCGATGGAATCGATTCTAAGCAATACAAGATTAGAACCTAGGACACTACCTTTGGCACTTCCAGCGAACCCTGTGTCATGGGGGAAACCAGGACGACTCT
>DASCRU010000030.1:0-3012 GCA_034400015.1 Candidatus Thalassarchaeaceae archaeon
TCTAGGATTCTACTTCTGAATGTAAGCAGCCTAAGTGGGGGTCCATCGATACTTATGCTGATTGTTGCACCTCTAGTGAAATGATATTCGTCCCATCCATCTGATACCACGTATCCGCGATGCATATCTGAAGTAAGGATTGTAGGTTGGCTTGTCCAAACCCAATGTTCTCCTTCTTTTCTTTCTCCTAATGGGAGTTCTCTTGCTCCTGCTAGATAGTGATCTTGAACTGTATCCATTGTGAATTTTTGATTTTCAATATCAAACGTATGTCTAAACCATGCACCTTTTCCTACATGTGTGGAAAATAACATTCCTGATGATGTTTGGATGGTATCAATTGCAGAATCCCCCTTTCCTCGTTGTAGCCTATATCTAGATGGCTGATATTGGTGTGTATTTGCAATTAGTAGGTCATTCAATGCAGGATCACATCTGATAACATTCCCAGAAGTTGTGACAATTTCAGCTTGAAGACGTGGAAGGATGTTTACAATGGCTGTACCTTCCAAAGCGCTGACTAAATCTTCTTCAAAATTATGGGTATCTGAACCCATAAAAAATCCAACAGATCCGTCTTCATCATCTTCTTTAGGATGGCTATTTACTCCCATTACTGGAGTTTCAGCATCTACGGAATGTGCAATTGATGTAAGCGTACCATCGCCTCCAATCACGATAACCAAGTCTCTGCCGATGAAATCAGGTCGTCTTACCTTCTCTCGAGCAGTCATATCTACTCGAATGCCTTTTTCTTCTACAAATCGCTGGAGAACCTTCTCAATTGAACCAATAGACTGGTCATGGATTGCCTCGAAGTTCTTCTTGTAGACGACGAGAATGTCTGCGCTCATCTCGTCCCCTCATCCCCCCCCAGACATCGGCCCCTTAATTCGGGTTCGCTGTTTTTATCGTGACATGTGGCCAATGAATTGATTTGAGCCCGCCTAGACGGGTTGGTATGCGTCGCCTATTGGTGTTGGTCATTTTGGCGTCACTAATGACTGGATGTATAGGAAATGATGACCCTCTTCCTGTGGATTCACCAGAGGATATCTTTGATGCTGCAATCGAATCTGGAGATGCATGGGATCTTCAGAGAATATTGAGTTCAGAAGAGACCTATAGATTGGAGATTTTGGATTCTGTTTCTGGAGTTCAATCATTGATGATGCTTGGGGAGGATCAAGCAGCAAACTTAACTCGAATCTCTATGCTTACAGTGGTTGGAAATGAGAGCGTTGATTTTGAACTTATTGAGGGCGGTTCGAATTATTATGTCCGAATTGGAGACACGTGGTATTTGGGTAGAGACGCAGTTCCAGAATCCATTGACCCACTCTCTGGATGTTGGGGTTTCTATGGGTACTGTGATGATAATCAGAATGTACAAACTGGTTTGCCAATGGACGTCACAGAGTTCAGTTCTTTGGAATGGAAAATCACTTGGGATTCAGTAGCTCAACAGATGGTTGCCGTTGCAGATAACGCAACATCTCAGATTCTTTTGGAACTGAGGGGAATGCCTCCTCTATTGGTTAAAGCAGAATCATATTCCAATGACGGGCTTTCATCCACAGTCTTGTCAATTCATACTGGCGAAGATGCCAAATTGGAAATTCAGGGGGACCCCAGTATTCGTATGCCTGTTCCGGTATCGGGTGAAGTGATGATGAATGTCGTTGATGGTATTCGGATTTGGGAATATACTGTTGCAGAGGGTTTCCGCTGGGAGGTTCCTGTAGATGAGGTTGAATTGCACGTTGGGGAGAGGCAATCTGATGGGAATCTCTCTGTCTTGGTAGAGTTCCCTGTTGAGGCGGGGCATTTGGATTACACCGACCAGGATGGCGCTGCTTGGACATTCGACCACTTTGATAATGACGGAGATGGCTTGCTTAGTGGAGGAGATGTCCTTCGTGTTGAGACAGATTCCGAACGAGACTTTGATGCAGCAATATACGATCTTTGGGCAGAGACCTATCCTGAATCATTCTTGCCTGCTCACTTCTTCTCTTCACTCATTATCTTTGTATTTGCACCTCTTTTCAGAAAGCAGTCTAAAGACACGCGAAGTATTTGATTACTTGACGTACCTACGATGTTCATGGTCGAGGATGAGCCATCCAAGATGGATTCAATCAAAGAACGACTTTCCGATATAGGTCAGAAGGTTGGCGACGCTTCAAAGAAAGCAGCAAAGAAGACCTCTGAAGTAAGTTCAAACATTGCAGAAGACATCAAGGTCGGCGCAAAGAAAGTGTCTGAAGACGTTAAGGTTGGAGCCAAGAAGGTCTCTGAGACGATGGATAAGAAACGTGATGATTATCGTGAGAAAAGAGAGGAAACCAAGAAGGCAAAGGCCGAAGCAGATGATGCTAGAGAAGAAGAACTCCGTTCAGTCTTAGAATCAACAGATTTGATTCCCATTTCAATAGCTAATGAAGATCAAAATAAACCTGAAGAAATTGAGCAATTAACTGTCAATCAATTGAAATTAAGACTTTCAGATTTAGGTCTAAAGGTAAGTGGAAAGAAATCAGAATTAGTTGGTAGATTGAAGGAATCATTAGATTCAACTAAGGAAAAGATATCTGAAATGCGTTCTTCTTCAAATGAAAAGGAAGAAGAGATTGTAATTCAAGAGATAGTTGCTGAAGAATCACCATCTAATACCGACATAATGACTGTCCCTAATAGGAAAATGAGGTATGCAATTAATTGGGTAAATCGTACATTCTTCCTTTACTACATTGTTCTCACTATTGCTGTATTGGGTTTCTTCACAAGTAGTGGTTTCTTAGAGGAACTTCAGTTTCTTGCAGATCGATTCACTCAAAACTATGGCGGTATGGATGAAATTTGGGAGACGAAATTACTTTTTGAAACAGCCTCCTGTCTATTCATTTCTTCGTTATTGTATCTTTTTGGCCGTGCAAAATATGCCGCAATGTTATCGGCCTTTCTGGCAGCATACTCAATCATATATCGGCTATATTTCGCTTTTAATGC
>DASCRU010000031.1:0-9844 GCA_034400015.1 Candidatus Thalassarchaeaceae archaeon
TTCAAAAGCAGATTTGGAAGTATGGCCCGATGCAGGAGAAATTATCGTTGTAAATCCTAGTAGAGGGGTTCTTTCAGGACTTCGTCGAGACCCAGATATTCTATTCGAATGAAATCTATTCTCTGAGAGGAATCAAAGACAAGGAACTCATCCAAGAGGACGGGGGAGCACATGGGTTGGATAGGTCGAAGCATTGATGCTTCAGCAAAATGGTTACTAAAATTCAGGATAATACGTGCTCCTGCAAGGTGGTTGGCCAATTCTGGATTCGCTTGGAGTTTCGTATCTAGGACTGATCGAGTTCGTGCAAATCGTCTTCGTGATAGGATTGTTCGCGGTAAAATCCCTCAACATGTTTCCATCATCATGGATGGAAATAGAAGATTCGCAGAAAACGAAGGATTGGATAGTTCAACTGGTCACCGATATGGCAAGCAGAAATTGGAAGAAGTGATGGATTGGGTTCTAGAATTGGATATCCCATATCTGACTGTCTACGCATTAAGTACAGAGAATGTAACAAATCGAACTGAAGATGAACTTGAAGTTCTTTTTGATCTCTATGTTGAGGGGCTTGAAGATCTTCTAAAGAATGAACGAATTTTTACTAATCGAGTAAAAGTAAAAATCGCCGGCCACAAAGAATTGTTGCCAAAAAATGTCATTGGGGCAATCGAAAATGCCGAAAAAGCAACGGCAGATCACGACGGATGTGTATTCACAATCTGTCTTGCATATGGTTCAAGAGAAGAGATCCTGGTTGCTGTTCGCAGTATAGCAGAAGATCATGCATCGGGAGATATTTCAATTGATGAGATAGATGAAAAGATGATTTCTAAACGACTGTACACTGGTGAATTACCAGATCCTGATTTGATTATTCGCACTTCAGGAGAAGAAAGAATATCCAACTTCCTGCTATGGCAAGCCGCCTATTCTGAACTCTACTTCACCGATGTTTTCTGGCCTTCATTTTCAAAAAGTGATTTCCTAAATGCAATTGAAGCCTATCAAAATAGACGCAGGCGATTTGGGGAATGAACATGGAAAAATTATGCTCTAGTTGCGGAAATGATCCATGGCCAAAACCATCTTTGGCTGTAGACGCTGTAGTAACAAGAAAAAACGAAAACGAAGTCCTATTGATTCGAAGAGGAAATAATCCTTGGAAAGGGGCTTGGGCATTTCCAGGAGGATTCGTAGAACTTGGTGAGAACCCATTAGATGCAGTGCTAAGGGAATTGAAAGAGGAAACTGGAGTCATTGGAGCCAATCCTGAGATTCTATCTGTTCAAGGAGACCCTGATAGAGATCCTCGCAAGCATATAGTTTCGATTTTCTATCGAGTTCAAGTGGAGGCTGATTCAGTACCTAATGCTGGTGACGATGCTGAACATGCAGAATGGATCGAAGTAAAGAGAGCTATCGAAGAAGGAATGGCAGGCGACCATGTAGATGTTCTTCGAAATCTATGATTTACTCGGCAAATTTAGAATTGAACTTCTCGAGATTCTTCGTCATTCTCCTTTTCGGACATAACACAACTAAACACATCATTTTGGTAGCCAATGATAAGAGGCTAATGCCATTCCTTCTATTCATGGGAAAGGAAATGAGAACACTTCCTTACTTCTTCGCAACCTTTTGTCTCTGCCTTTTATTGACTGGATGTTTATCATCGGAACCACTTGAAGACCCAAAAGAAGAATTTGAGTGGACTGCCACAATCACTCCGATTATTCCTGAGAGTGAGAGTCACCCAGTTGTTGCCAATCTTCGTTTAATCGAAACCGCTTCCGAACAAGTCGTTGCGTTTACTGAACCCTTAGAAGGAACATTCGGAATTGCATCTTTGACTGCATGTGATTTGCTCAAAGAGAATCAATGCCCATTTGAATCATACAATTTGAGTGATAACGAGACATTCGCGCCTGTTCGTGTATCCTATGGTAATGTTGGAGAAAACAATAGTAGTGTTTGGATTATTTCCGACATCGGAATTCTTTTTCCATCAAACGAAAAACAAGGACGTGTTATCCTCTACGATAATAATTTGCAAATCTTCACTACCATCATTGAGGGAATCGGTCGCACTGTTTGCGCTGAACCGGGAGATCTTGATGGGGATGGTGACATCGACCTCACCCTCTGTGAATTCGGTCACGATGAAGGAACGATTTCTTGGCTTGAAAACAATGATGGGGATTGGGAACAGCATGTAATCGATCCTAGGCCAGGTGGCATCCATGCCATGCCTGTAGATGTAGATAATGACAACGATTTAGACATCGTTGCAACCTTATCTCAAAACGTCGAAGAAATCATGTTGTATCGAAATGATGGAACTGGAAACTTCACATCTGAATCATTGCATCATTCTAATCTGACATATTTTGGAATGAGTGGTCTTCGCCTTACAGACTTGGACAATGATGGAGATGAGGATATCATTTTCACTAATGGAGACACAATGGATTTTGATACTCCTGCAGAAATCAATCCAAATCAATTGCATGGTGTAGCTTGGTTGGAAAATGATGGTGTAGGTAATTTTTCGCATCACGAAATTACTCGTAATTGGGGTGCTTACGACACTGCATTATCTGATGTTGATGATGATGGTGATCTAGATTTGATTGTGATTTGTTTACAGATGGACGGGCAATTCCCTATTGATACGAGCCGCACTCAAATTGTTGTAATGGAACGTGAAAATTCAACTTGGATTCGACATAATATTGAGACAAGTGCACCACATAGAATGCTCACTATCGAGGTTGTAGGAGATACAATAATCGTAGCAAGTCACGATCCGATGGAACAGGGTGGAGACCTATTCAAACTCGCACGATTAGACATCATTCCAATCTAAATGGATTAAGCAATTGGACCAATCATCTCTTCAAATTCTGAACGATTATTATGAATCGATGGAGTCCTCGATTCTTGCTCTAAAATGGATTGAATCCATAGTTCGAAAATTTCATCAATTCCACCTCTATCAATTGATTTCCATCGAAATAACGTCCGTGGAAATCTATGCTCAATATTATCGAGGAAACCTCGTTCTGCTCTTGATATCAATAATGTCGGAATGCCTTGAATTACGGCCTCAGATGCCAACGTTGTAGAGCCAGTCAATACACCATCAAACATTGCAATTTGAGTAGGAATTTCCCAAGCAGCATCTGTTGATTCAAGTGCAGATTCCTTGGTATGAACGAAATGAACTGGTAAATCCTTGATCCAATTCTCATAATTTATCAACTCAGAATCATCATGAATCCCTCCGCCATGTATTGAGCGATGAAAAATTACTGGAGCATCTGAAATTGTTTCACCTATAGATTGAATCTCATCACGAATTTGAGAAATCGATTGCTTTCTAACTGCTTTACCCGCTGGGATATCAACATACACCTCTGGTAAAATTCCTGAATACCTACGAACTCGCGAATCAGAAACAATTCTATCTGAAATTTCTATTTTCCAAGATTCGGGAAGAAGGATTTCTGTTGCATATCTTTTTGCAATTCGGTGGGCTACGTGGTTCACTTCAGTATCGCTAATGTAAATTCGTTCAGAAATCCCGACTCTCTTTGCTGCAATCAATTCTAGCGAAGCCCCCTTCACCACAATTCTCTGGATGTGGGAATTAGAACGAAGATATTTTCTAACCATTTTTATCCTCTTCCTAGCAATCCTAAATCGTTCTAATCTGCCAATATCCAATCCTACTGGGCGTTCTACCCACAAATGTGGAAGATGAGGGATTCTTCCATCTCTTGTTCGAAACATTATCTGAACCTCTGTTCGAGATGTCAAAACAAGAATATCATCTGGATGCCCCCCCCGAATGAATGGGCTGAAAAGTTGGAAATGAGCTGGATGATCAATCACCCAACAAGTTGGAATCGCATCCCCCATATTTCACCGAATGAGACTTATCGCATGAAGCGAACGCTCTTGTGACGGCTATACTGTGGAATGAACATGACGAAGGAGAGAATCGATACTGGAGGAAAGGTGTTTGGACCATATAGCCCAGGAGTGAAGGCAAATGGATTCATTTGGTTAGCAGGACAAATTGCTCCAGAAGCAGGAGACACTACTGCAGAGCAGACTAACGGAAGTCTACAAAAAATCGATGCTTTGTTGGCATCTGCAGGAGCATCAAAACACGATGTTTGTTTTGCTCAAGTTTTGCTAGATTGCATTGATGACTTCAGCGAAATGAACGAAATCTATGGACAATGGTTGGAAGGTGTAGAAATTCCACCAGCACGTGCAGCATTTGAAGCAGCTAACCTTCCGAAAGGTGCTAAGGTTGAAATTGTAATTCAAGCTATTACTCCAGAGTGATGAAATGCCTGGAAGCCCCTATGAAGAAAATCCAACTGGAATTCTTACTTGGCGTGATATTCTACCTTGGATAATTTCAATTCCGATTCTATTCATCGGAACAGGATTTTACATGTTAGATTCAATTGGTGCAATCATGGGTGGAATCTCCGCAATTATTCTTCTCTGGATTCTTTCAAGGATTTTTGGCCACAAGTGATAGAAAGATGAGGGGAGAGCGTGATTCATGGTGGAGTGGGCTTTGCACTGCTTCAAGGCGTACGATATCAGAGGAATCGCGAGCAAAGAGCTTGATGAAGCGTTTGCTGATCGACTTGGGAGATCACTAGCAAAATTCCTCGACGCATCGTCTATAGCCGTAGGTAGAGATATTCGAGAATCTTCACCTTCACTACATTCAGCATTTGTTTCAGGCCTCATTCAAAGTGGAGTGGATGTGCATGATATTGGAATTTGTACCACCGGTGCACTTTACCATGCCACTTCAGTCTTGGATGTTGATGGAGGAGTGATGATTACTGCGAGTCATAATCCTCCAGAATATAATGGATTCAAAATGTGTAGGGGCACTTCTGCAATGGCCGGGGAAGAAATACAAAATCTTAGAATTACTTTCGAATCAGGGGAATTCTTGACTCCAAATTCTCTTGGAGAACATTTGATTCTTGATTCATTCACAAACACCCATATCGAGGCAGTCATCGATGCTACGGGTACAATCCTAAGATCTGTTCATGTGGTAATTGATGCAGCCAATGCAGTACCTGGGCCTTTTCTCAAAAATGTCCGTGAACGTCTAAATGGCCATGGAACTGCACTCTATTGTGACTGGGATAATTCATTTCCAAATCATGCTCCGGACCCCACGAGACCAAAAAATATGGTTGATTTAGGTAAAGAAGTTGTACGAACAGGTGCAGAATTTGGAATTGGAATTGATGGAGATGGTGATCGAGTAGGAGTGGTTGATGAAAATGGACGATTTATTCACCCGGATCGATTGTTAGCTGTCTTTGCAGAAGACATTCTCAAAGAAATTCCAATGGATGCCTCAGAAGAATCTAGAACTGTAATTCATGATGTGAAATGCAGCATGGCTCTTGAACAAACTATTCGAGTAAACGGGGGAATTCCTCACATGATGCGTACAGGTCATTCATTCCTCAAGCAAGCATTACGCGAAATGCCTGACTGTCCAATGGCTGGAGAAATGAGTGGGCATTTCTTTTTCCACGATCGTTGGAATGGATTTGATGACTCTCTCTATGCTGTGGGTAGACTGATGGAGATTGTAGCAAGAAGATGTCCGAATGGAGAGCCTTTCTCAAGTTTATTTGATAACATTCCAAATTATCCTTCAACTGGTGAAGCTAAAGTTCCTTTGAATGGAAATAGAGAAGAAACGATGGCCGCCGTTAAGGCTTCATTCTCTGATTTTGAATGTAATCTTGCAGATGGTGTGCGAGTTAGATACGACTCCCATCTAGGTGTCAAATCGGGTTGGTTTCTATGTAGACCTTCCAATACAGAACCGATTCTTGTAATGAGGGCCGAAGCAGATTCACAAAGTGGATTGGATGCGATTCGAAATGATGTGGAAAAAAGAATTGGCACGATTATTGACCTTTCAAAATTTCATGATTCATGATTACCGATTTGCTTAACCTACTATGTCCTATGGAAGTAATATCGCCACTGTGGCTTAGCTGGTAGAGCATCTGATTCGTAATCAGAAGGTCGGGAGTTCAAATCTCCCCAGTGGCTCCAAAATCATTCAACCATTGAGTCTCTCACGAAAAATTTCTGCGGAAATCAACAACGATTCGATTACAGGCATAGATTCACCTGCCAACATCGTTAGACATGCACCTCCACCTGTACTATTGTGATTGACTAAATGTCCTAATTTCCTTTGTGAAACCAACGCACTCGTATGACCCCCTCCGATGATTGTAAAGGCATCAGATTCACAAATCATATTGAGAATCTCAATTGTACCAAATGCAAATTCTTCTAATTCAAAATAGGATGCTGGTCCATTCCAAAGAATACACCCTGCTCCACGAAGAATCTTATGGATTGATTGCAATGTTGAAATTCCAATATCGTAAATTGGATATTTTGTTGGAAGTTCTTCAAGCGAAATCGCCACTCTACGGCCTTCAGATTCGATTGCCAAATCGATGGGAAGAATTAATCGATCCCCAAATTCATTGAAACATCTCAAAGCATCTTCGAATGTAGATTCAAACGATTCTCCAAGAGAAGAACGGATGAAATTCTCGTTTCCTTCACCAATTGAATGGCCTGCTGCCCACAACATCAGATTTCCTACAACTCCTACTGGTACAACTGTATCAGCAACGTCTCGACTTAACAAATTATTAGCAATCCTAAGAGAATCGTCGCATTTTGCACCTCCAAGTATGGCGACGTAAGGTTTTGGAGGATTATCAACGGCAGTGGATAAAGCATCTATTTCTGCTGCCATTAATTCACCTGCAAAACAAGGTAATGATTTAGCAAAACCAGAAAGGGTAGGCGAATTTCGATGGGCTGCTGCAAATGCATCTGTAACATAGGCATCAGCAACTGATGAAAGATTCTGAACGATTGTAGATTCTTGAAGTTCGTTAATTCCAACTTTCGTGAGTTTATTTTCTTCCTGCCAACCTCTAACATTGTCTAGTAAAATCATCTGCCCTTGTTCCATCGTACGAATCGCTTCGAGTGCAATTTCGCCACATACATCTGGTACGAAGGTGATGTGACGTCCGAGTAATCGGCTCAATAAGTCAGCATGATAGGACATGTCTGTAAAATCAGCCTTGCCTGGACGACTCTGATGTGCAAGCAAAACAACCTTGGAATCGGCCAAACGACGTAATGTGGGAAGTATTGCTCTAAGTCGACTATCATCCATGAATGTCTGTGTCTCAGGATGAAGGGGTGAATTGATGTCTACTCGCACGAGAACGGTGAGCCCAGAAAGGCGCGCGTCATCGAGCGTCAAGACGCTCTTCATGTTGGTCCGACTAGGGCCCTACATATTGCCTTTCGTCCTAACCAAAGCATCAGAAATAGGCGAATCCCTTTGGGTCTCCATCCTGAGGACAGGTCATGTGGAGCACAGATGGGTTGTCTGGTCCAAATGGAGAAGATTGGAGGGTTCCAGTTTCTGAATTGGAGCGAAGACAAATAAATTTGTCAACATCTCTAAACGAAAATCAAATCAAATCCGCTTGGGTAAATGACCCAGTTGACATGTACTGGTTAGTCGGAAATCGACAAACTGGAGGGGTGCACATCACAGCAGATGGGGAAATAACACAATATGTTAGATCCTCTTTAGAACGGGCAAGATTTGAATCGGGAGGAGATGATGCACCACATATTATTGCAGCACATCCAAGAATGGCAAATCTGCTAGAAGAATTGGGCGATTCTCCTGCCTTACAGTTGGGTAGAATCCCAGCGAATGATGCAACTTTTCTACAATCAAAACTAGGAGGAAATGCAGGTGACTGTACACATATTCTATGGAAATTAAGAGAGGAAAAATCAGAATGGGAAATTAACCGAATGAAGGAATGTGGAGAGATACAAAAACGAATGTTTGAGGCCCTAAGTTCTGTAGGTTCGAAGACTGGTGAAGGGATTTCTGAACTTCATCTCGCTGCTGTTGCAGATGAAGTAAGTCGAACAGAAGGTTTCGGAGGTATGGTAAGAATGAGAAAATGGCCAATGGATTGCGATCGAGTAGTGATAGTAAGTGGCCCTTCAGGCGCAATCCCATCGTACTTCGATAGTGCAATTGGTGGAGCAGGAAGTAACCCTCTGGCATCTTTAGGAGCAGGACATCGTAAAATCAGAAAGGGTGAACCAATATTGGTTGATATTGTCCATGTTCATCGAGGATATATCACCGACATGACTCGTATGTTCAGCATCGGTTCTCCAGACAAAATCTGGTCTGAAAGATTGGAACAGATGGAAGAAATTGCATCTTCAATTAGAAATTCATTAAATCGGGGGGAAGACTGTTCAAAAGCATGGGAAATAGGACAATCGATGGCGAAAAACATGGGATTGGGAGAACATCTCATGGGTATGCCTCCTGAACAATCGTGTTTCCTTGGACATAGTATTGGGCTGGAACTAGATGAAACACCAGTTATTGCAGCTGGATTTGATTCTCCTTTGAACGAAGGGGGGACAATGGCAATTGAGCCAAAAGTAATTTTTCCGGATGGCGCTGTTGGGATTGAAGATTGTTGGGTTCGAAATGAAGATGGCCTTGAATGTCTTTCAAGTGGGGACTCATTTCCTAGTTGGACTGAATGGTGAGATGGCACGAGCCTTGAAAGGCCTCGGAGAAAAAGGAGGGGTATGGCCAAACCATGGGCAACCTCCCACATTTCTACAGTAGCAAGTGGTCTTGGAATAGAACATCGAATTTCGGGAGATGTCAAAAATCAACTTGTAGAAATCTTAGAACATCGTCTAAAGATTATCACTCGTGAAATGGAAAATCAAACTCTAGAAACCGATCCAGATAGGAAAACACTTGATGATCCAAAACGAATGAGACTCGGATTTAGTAGAACTCGTGGTATGATGATAAACAATATTGTTCGAGTCGATTCGATTGGTGCCGCAGCTGTTGTTGCTGCAAATGAACAACTAGAAGCATACCTTCTTCAACTTCTTAGATTAGCTTCTGACGCTGCAGCTATTGATAGAGTTGGAACAATCAAACCACGACATTTAGACAAAGCACAGGAACGAATGGGTGGCGGAAATACGAAAGATGAGGATAACGATTCTAGTAGTGAGATTGAGAGTGACCCTATTGAAGAAGCAATGGAGGGGGGTGCAGGAGAAGTTCTGACTCCTTCTTTGCTTCGGAATATGGCAAAAAAATTCGCTGGTAAACCTCTGGACAATGAGGCCTTGGAAGAATTGCTTCTATTGTATTATGATCATGCTTCAAACATCCAACATGATTTACAAGATAACCTAGCAAATGCAAGCCACATCATACAAATGATTGAACGATTCCAGAGTCTCTCAATGCTTGGATGGATGCGTCGAATGCTTAGAGACGCAGGAGAGCGTGCCGAGAACTCTGATTCAAGAACGATTACGTTGGCACACATTGTAGAAGTTGATCCGTGGGATTGAGGTCATGATATGAGTCGAAAACGTATTGCTGTTCAAAGAAAATTAGTATCCCTAATTCAAAAATGGAATGACCCTCATGGAGTTGCTCTTCAGGAAATGATGCAAAGTATGGATATCGATAATGAGGCACACGTTCAGATTGGTATTCAGCCGTCTCGTCCTCATTGTGCATGTTGCTTATTCGATTTAGAATCTCTAAGAAATCAAATTCAAGAAACAAAGGGAGTCTCATCAATTAGAATCATTGTATCTGGAATCCCTGATGCTGAACGATGGACTAGGGCACTATCCAATACGT
>DASCRU010000032.1:0-8213 GCA_034400015.1 Candidatus Thalassarchaeaceae archaeon
GAACCAGAACCTGAACCTGAACCAGAACCAATGCCTGAATTGGTCGAAGAACCGGTCACCTCTGGAGCAGTATTGGATAGCGAAACAATTACTTCGAAACTTTCTGAAGCAAGATTCACCTCTGAGAAAAATAGAATCATAGAATCAATAAAAGGGAATATGATTGAATTCGATGTCTCTGTGACTAGAATCAGAACTGGAGGGGGAGCCGGACAAAAGAAACCAATGGAAGTTGAAGTTTCTGCTACTGATGGTTCAGATTATATTTTGTCTATTGACTCAGCTAAATTCCAAAACATTCCAAAGGCTATCGAGAACCAGAAGGGAAATCTACACATTAGAGGCTCAGTACTTGGATTCAACATGGCTAGAAATTGTGTAATTGTTGATATCTCGGATATGGAATAAGTACACCCTCATGGGATGGGTCTATCTATCCCGCCCCCTCGTTCATACTCATGAGCGAACGACGATTCGCACTACTCCTTGTGATATTGTTACTGGGGATGCCCTATTCTAACGGCTTCAAATCCAACGAGATTGATATGCCAAAACCATTAATTGAGGATCAATCATTCTTTTCCTCAGGCAATACAACCGATTGGACTGAATTACTTACTAGACGATCTGGATCTGTTGGTGGACCTGGAAATGAAAATTGGGTAGAAGTGAACGATCTAATTGTAGATGACTACGACGACATCTATGTTGTCGGATCATTTCAAAGAAACGTTACTATCGGATCAAGTAACTGGAATGAGGATGAGATAACAGGTTTCATTGCCAAATTTGATGACCAAGGTAATTCCATTTGGGAAACGAAGATTGAAAATAATCCTGGAGGTTCGAACCCAAGATCTGATATCTACTCAATTGACCTAGATAATGCTGGCAGAATATATGTCTCTGGATGGATGTGTGGGTCATCTACATTTGCCATTACAAGTGGATGTGGATGGAATTGGAATCTAGCCGGTTTCGTTGCCAAAGTGTCTCCTTTGGGGTCCTTTGAATGGGGTGTAGCAATTGACGGGTCGGCTGGGCGTGAGGTTGTAAGAGACATAGCTATCCGCTCAGATGGACATGTTTGGGCTGTAGGAGACTTCAGAACTTCAGCTTACTTTGGAAGTACTTCTTACAATACTTCTGGCCGTTATGATGGATTTGTAGCATTAATAAATTCAACTTCATATGATTTTGAATGGGTTCGTACAATCGGAAGTCAAAGCCATAATGAAAATGATAATGCAACCGCAGTCACTGTGGATGAAGACGATAACGCATTGATTGTGGGGTCATATACCGACAACGCCGGAAATACTTTCGGGGCCACTCAAATCATGCCAGTAGGTACCCCTACTGCAACCTATGTTCTCAACTTGTCTTCCAGTAACACAATCAATTGGGTCGCAAGTATTTCTGGTAGTCAAAACGGTGAACCTTCATTCGGAATGGATGTGCTGGTAGCTGATGACGGATATTATTACGTCACTGGAGGACTATCGGGATTATCTACACTAGACAGTTTGAGTACATCCAATCCTCTGCAGATTGTAGGGAATGGCACGGGCGTACATACATTCGTTGCCAAACTAGAAACAGATGGTGCTTGGAACTATGTTCGACGATCAGATAGTCCAAATGGATTCAATAATCCTGCTCATCAGACTCCTCAAAATATGAGAATGGGACAAAATGGAATTATCATAATTACCGGCCAATATGACTCTCCACTTGGACACCCACTTTCTACAGCAAAATTCGGAAATATCGAGTTAGTAGACGGATACATGGGAGGATATTTGGCTGGATTTAACACTCAAACAGCCTCCTGGGCATGGGCAACTGATTTTGGGAGCGGTGGAGACAATGATGTAGGCACTGGAGTAGATGTATTATCTGACGGACGTATTGTTACATCGATTCAGGCATGCCTCAAAGGGCCATGTACTGCAGAAGTTGATGGAATTCAACATAGCATTCCCTCCCACGAAGGAGGAAGTGCAATTCTTTGGACCTCTTTCCCTGATTCAGACAGTGATAGTATCCCAGATAAGGATGATAACTGTAATCTTGTTGTAAATCCAAGTCAAAGCAATTTAGATGGTGATTTAGATGGTGATGCATGTGATGATGATTTAGATGGAGATGGGATAGACAATTTCAATGATGGTTGTAATGGCCCTGCATCAAATTGGGATTCTTCGATTTGGATAAACGATCGAGACTCAGATGGGTGTAGGGACTCCGACGAAGACAAAGACGATGATGGAGATGGAATCGAAGATGATTTTGATGACTGTGATTCTCCTTCAATGGTACATAATTGGAGTTCTTCACCTGTTTCAGACTACGACAACGATGGATGCAAAGATTCTGAAGAAGATGATGATGACGATGCGGATGGGATACAGGATGATTTAGATAACTGCCCTCGCAACCCTTCATGGAAAAATTGGACAAGTAATCTATCCAGCGACCATGATCAAGATGGGTGCAATGACGAAGGAGAGGATTTGGATGATGATAATGACCAACGTCTTGACGAACTAGACGACTGTGCTAAGGGAGAAACTGGATGGACTTCTGAACAAAGTTTCGATTATGATCAAGATGGATGCAAAGATTCAACAGAAGATTTGGATGATGATGGCGACACTGTACCTGATTTAATCGATTCTTGCAACCCTCCAGGGGGGGCAACCGGATGGATTAGTTTAGAACCCACAGATAACGATGGAGACGGTTGTAGAGATTCTGATGAAGATACTGACGACGATAACGATGGGCTAGAAGATAGTCTCGATTCCTGCCCGGATGGAATCAGTGGATGGACTAGTAATGTTGGAACAGATAATGATGGAGATGGATGCAAAGATCTTGGAGGTGAAAATGATGGGCATGGAGAAGATACAGATGATGATGGAGATCAAATTCTTGATTCCGCCCCAGATATGTGTCCCCAGGGTGTGACTGGTTGGATCTCAAATGCAGCTACAGATTTCGATCGAGATGGATGCAAAGATGACGGAGAAGATTCTGATGACGATGGAGACGGTTTCTACGAAGATAATGGAGAAGACGAGTGCCCGCATACTCCTGCTGGAGAACCAGTAGATATCAAAGGGTGTTCATTAGGACAAGCAGATACTGATGGTGATTTGATCCTCGATGCTGACGATGCATGCCCTGAGGAAGATGCTAGAGGACTAGATGCCAACCTCGATGGATGTATTGACGATACTGATGGAGACGGGATCAATGATGCCAATGACGATTGTCCAACAGTCACTGCAGATGATACCGGAAGTGTTGCCCAAATCGGTGATGGATGTACAATTACACAACGAGACGATGATGGTGATGGAGTACGGGGGGACATGGATGCAATTCTTGGTCAAGATGGATGTCCTTTGACCGCTCAAGGCGCTGTTACAAATGAAATCGGATGCTCACAAGAACAAATGTGGGACCGTAATGACGAGGACGAAGATGGCATCAGTGATTTGAAAGAATTTCAATGGACTGAAGAATCGGGATTAAATTGCACTGGCACCACTGAAACTGAACGCTCAATAGTAGATGAGAATGGGTGCGGTTTCAGTCAATTAGATTCTGATGAAGACTCGGTCGTCAATGGGATGGATATTTGTCCAGGTACTCTTCCACTACTAACTGTAGATGAACAAGGTTGTTCTATGAGTCAAAGGGAACAAACAAGTTCTAGTTCAGGCCCTCCTGCTTTTGTAATTGCATCAATAATTGTGGTATTAGTATTAATCATCGGAGCGAGTGCAGCCATTATTGCCCAGAGAAGCAAAAAATCATCGAAAAAGACAGATAAACAACGACCACACAACAAGAAATCAAAATCCGCTGCACCATCTGTCGGAGAATTCTCTGATCAAGCAGCACAAGCTCTAGAACCTGAGCCAACTCCCTTACCCGAATTGAGTGGAAATACAATCGATGAAGATGGGGTAGAATGGGCACAGGACGACGCTGGGAACTGGTATTGGAAAGAAGAAAATGGACAGTTTGAATTATACGAATCCTAATCTAGAATTTTATCCAAGACACGCGAGGTTTGAATAGCGGGCTGTGTTACCTAAGTCCATGCATCGCTTGCAGCACACGGCAGTACTTTTCCTGACCGCTCTACTTCTTGGAATGTTGACTCAACCTCTCTATCAGGTGGAAAATTCACTTTCAGAAGAAAATATCAATGCAGATGCATCTACTAAAGCAGGCACCACCGAATGGACCGCAGTAGCAGGATATGCGACAGTTACTAACCCCTCAATATCGGTTGCGGCAGGGTTGGTTTCACCAAATGATATGGCAGTGGATAGCCTAGGTTCAATTTACACTGGTGGATTTGCCCTCTATGATGTAACATTCGGTGGGCAAGCATACTCATATGAAGAACAAATGGCATACGTCGCCAAAACATCATCTACAGGAAATTGGCAGAAACTCTGGTATACATCTGTATTTGGAGGAGGAGGGAGTGCTAGTGTTTCAGCAATCACCACGTCAGGAACAGATGTTTACGCATGCGGGTGGTTCGTTGGAAACGTGTCAATAGGTGGACAGAACTTTCAATCTTACACTCCTTCAGGAAGTGTAGAGAGTTCACAAGACATCTGGGTGGCTAAGTTCGATCAGAATTTGAATTCTCTTTGGGCATCACACGCTGGAACTGTAAATGACAATGATGCCTGCGAAGATATTGTCGTTTCTCCAAGCAATGAAGTATACATTATTGGTGAAACAAACGCAACCTCTCAGGCTTACTTCGGTACCTCAATCACCCGAAATGGCATGGGTGGAACCTCCACAGACATTGCTATCGCCAAACTAAATTCAGCTAATGGCAACTGGATTGATGCAAATATCGAAGGAAGCACCAGTCAAGATCTAGGATACTCGATTTATTGGCGCGGAGGCGGCCTAGTTGCTACGGGAATATTCAGTGGGACTGCCACATTAGGAACTCAACAAATGCAGGCGATTGGTTCGTTTGACCTGTGGATGGCAGATATTACCACAAGTCTAGGTTTTGTAAACGCTAGTCAGGCAGGAGGAACAGGAGGAATTGCCCAACCTTTCGCAATTGTACACCATAACGGTGTGGACTATGTAGCAGGTACAGTTCAAGGAACAGTCAACTTCGACACAAATCAAGTAATGTCATCCAGTAACGGTCAGGACTCCTCAACATTCGTTGCATCACGTAGTGGAGTGAACAACCAGTGGGATTGGATAACTACTGCCAGTGGATATCAAGAGGTTCGAGATCTAGATATTAATTCGGCTGGAACCCTATTGGTCACTGGTTCATTCGGGACCGTATCATGGACCGGTACAGGGGGTTCTTTGCAACAGAGTGGAAGTGGGACATTTGGTTCCACTATTCTACCCTCTACCTATTTTGATCCCTTCTACGCAACCATGGATACATCCGGTGCATGGATTTCTGCAGATGCAGGATCAGGAGACTTCAATGATAACGGAGTTGCTGGAATATGGTCACCTACAGGAGAAATTCTAGGAGTAGGGACATTTGGACAAGGAGGAGCTACAAACATTGGTTCCACCTATACCATTACTCTTGGCAGTGGAACAGCAGTAGGTAATGGCAATGCATTTACTGACCAAAATTACCAGATTTATCAACCAATTGGATACTATATTTGGTCACTAAAGGCAGATTCAGATTCAGACGGAACCCCTGATGTTGATGATAACTGTCCTGATCAGTTCAATCCATCTCAATCAGATATCGACTCAGATAATCTCGGTGACGATTGTGACCCTGATGCAGATGAAGATGGTATTCTGAATGAGTCAGACAACTGCCCTAATGGCCCAGAAGTAAATTGGGACCCATCTGATACCTCAATCAATAGAGATCAAGATGGATGCAAAGATGCTACTGAAGATACAGATGATGATGCAGATGGAATAGATGACATAACTGATCTTTGTGATGATATTGGAGATAAAATGGGGTGGACATCAAACAGCGTTAGAGATCACGATGCAGATGGTTGTCATGATACGGAAGAAGATGATGATGATGATAACGACGCTGTTCCCGATAATGATGATGATTGTCCTCGAGGGTGGTTCAACTGGTCAACCTCTCCTAGCACAGATCACGATACCGATGGATGTGCAGATGAAGGTGAGGATGATGATGATGATAACGACGGCATGGCAGATTTGGATCTAAATGATGCCCCATTAGATCAATGCCCTAAGGGAGATTTGAATTGGATTTCAAATCCAACAACTGATCGAGATGGAGATGGATGTCGAGATGACGGAGAAGATACGGATGATGATGGAGATACAGTCCCAGATATCAACGACAAGTGTACTCCAGACGGAAATACAGATTGGACCAGCCTCGCTCCAAATGATCATGACGGAGATGGGTGCAGAGATGCAACAGAAGATGATGATGATGATGATGATGGAGTTCTAGATTCATCTGACTCCTGTCCAACTGGCATGGTAGGATGGACTTCCTCTCCGCTTCTAGATGTTGATGGAGATGGTTGCATGGATACTGATGAAGATAGTGACAACGACAATGATGGGGTTCTCAATGATGCAGATTCTTGTGCAGGTGGAGAAACAGGATGGTTCGCATCAAATGAGTTTGATGCAGATGGAGACGGATGCAAGGATGCAACAGAAGATACAGATGATGATGCAGATGGTGTTGAGGATGAATTTGATGCCTGTCCAGCTACACCCTTAGGGGAAGCAGCAGATAATGTCGGTTGTGGGTACAACACTCAACAAGACAATGATCAAGATGGGATTTATGACATCAATGATGCGTGTTTGAATAGCCCTTCTACGGCAGACAGAACGCTATACGAGACTCTTGAATCAGAAGCAAATGGACTAATCCATGAGTGGGGTACTACGATCGATGTCTCAGGATGTTGGTTGGGTGAACTGGACAGAGATAGTGATTCACGCAAAAACTACCTCGACCAATGTCCTGATTCTCCATCAGGTACCTTCGTAGATGAATTCGGTTGTGGAGCCGCAGAATATGATTGGGATAAGGATGGCGTAATTGGTGATGTCATCATGAATCCCGATGCTTGCCCCAACACATCGGATGCAATCACTAGAGGGAATCACACTTCCTTTGGCAGTGTAGATGCAATTGGTTGTTGGTCTGGTGATGGTGATTCGGATTTAGATTCCATACTAGCATATCTGGACATATGTCCCAACACCGATTTAGGATTGGATGTGAATGAAGAAGAACAGAGTCTAATGGGATGTGCTGACAATCAATTGGACTTTGATAATGATGGCACCATGAATGATGTGGATGTGTGCCCTGACACTCCTGAAGGAATCGAGGTTCAAACAGATGGTGAAAGAATTGGATGCACTCTGGAACAACGATTGGCAATGGGTGATTTCGATGCTCAAATGGAAGCATACGGACTATTCGTAGGTATAGGAGCCCTGGTTATTATCGCTCTACTCGGAACAATCGGATTCTTCTTGCTAAAGAGTGACGGGTCTGATGAAGCAATCCCTGCAGTGCCAATGAACTATGCTGCACCTATGCAAACAACCGCTCCTGTGATGCAAGCGCCTCTTGGATTCGCTCCAGCCCAACCTGCATATGTTGCAGATTATACTGGCCTCCCAGGCGGAGGGCACTACGATCAAGGATATGATGGTTCAACGGTTTACATTGCTCCAGATGCTTCGCAGTGGAGAATGAATGCAGATGGATCATTCAATCGTATTTAATCGAACAAATTAAAGCGTCTTTGTGTATCGTCCGTTCATGTCTAAGAGTACAGTTCTTCTGATGGTGACCCTGCTTCTGGTTACATCTCTGGTTGGGTGTATTGGTGAAAGATACCTCAATCTAATCGATGATGGTGATTCCTCAGAAAGAGATGACTACTCTCCCTGTTACGAGGTGAATCGCCAAGAAGTGCCTTGCGAGGAAGAGTCAGAGACGACTGAAGAGGAACGATCCTCAGAAAGAGATGAAGAAGACGAAACCTGTTACGACGAGAATCGCCAAGAAGTGCCTTGCGAGGAAGAGTCAGAGACGACTGAAGAGGAACGATCCTCAGAAAGAGATGAAGAAGACGAAACCTGTTACGACGAGAATCGCCAAGAAGTACCTTGCGAGGAAGATTCCGAGTGAATTACGA
>DASCRU010000033.1:0-26465 GCA_034400015.1 Candidatus Thalassarchaeaceae archaeon
ATCACATTTAGTGAAACGGCATCAAATATTATGGCCATTATCCTCTTGGCATTCATCGTAATAATCAATATTCTTGGAGTCGGAAAAATCAAGAAAATCCAAAAACCAGTAATCATCTCTTCAGTACTTTTCCTAGGGATTCTATGTGTTTTGGCAGCATTATCGGACGACATACAATGGACTCGCCCGATAGAATCTGCAGCTTTCGCTGGTACAGAAGGAATATTTTCGAAAGAGGGAATAACAGGAATTGGGACTGCGGCTGCATTTGTATTTGTGTCGTATGCTGGAGTTACAAAAATAGCTGCAGTAGCAGAAGAAATCAAGGAACCGGGTAAAAATCTTCCAAAGGGAATGATCTATACTCTCACTATCGCAACAATACTCTATGCCCTAATGGCATACTTCCTATTCGCATTAATGGAACCAGCCGAGTTAGGAGTTGGCACATCCTACCCTAACAAGGCTCCGATTCATGCTTTTGCAGTCAAATTAGGTGGAGAAAGTCTAGGGCTAATTGCAGCATTTTTCGCAGTCATTACAATGAGTAGTATGGCCTTGGCTGGTGTAATGGCAGCATCTCGATTCCCATTCGCAATGGGCCGAGACAAGTTGATGCCTCCTGCATTCGAAAATGTCAATCCTCGATTTGAAACACCTCAGTTCGCGATTATAGTAACTGGAATAATCATGTCTCTAGCAATACTTTTCCTACCTGTTGCCGATGTAGCAAAACTAGCATCCGGATTCAAAATCATGATTTTCATTGCTGTAAATATGTGTGTTATCGTTCTAAGACGAGTTCAAAAGGAGCATGCATGGTATCAACCAGAATACATTTCAAAAATGGAGCCTGGCGTCCAAATATGGGGCATTATAGCCAGTATTTTACTTCTTGTTTTGATGGGTACAAAGGCATTCATTGGCGCAGGTGTTGCAATTATTGCAGGTATAATCCTGTATGCAACATATGGTCGCCATCATTCTACAAAAAACGAAACTCCTTGGATATCTTTCTCTAACAAAGTTAGAGGTAATGAAACTGAACTAATGAGGGCAGTCACTGCATTTCATGCTGCGGATTTAGAAAATACCAATCACCTAAATCTCAAGGAGTTTAATGCAGCAATGCGCGTAATAGGTTGGCTAGGTGATGACCACGAAGGTATCAGAGATTTGTTCCATGATGCTGATTCTAATCAAGATGGTGTTATCGACATCGATGAATTCCTTTACCTCCTAGAAAACCTTCCAAAGGAAGAAGAATGAGAAGCCGAGCGATTGAAACCTACCTAGGTATTCGCATCTTTGGAGGGAACCCAATGTCGGTGGCAGGAAAGGCTCGCAAAGTGACCACAAACACACTTCAAGAAATGAAGATTGCCGGCGAAAAAATCACGATGCTGACCGCATATGACTACTCACTCGCACGATTAGTAGATCAGGGGGGAGTGGACGTGATTCTTGTCGGAGATTCGGCATCAAATGTAATGGCAGGGAATGATACCACAGTTCCAATTACTCTTGAGCACATGATTTACCATGCTCAGTGTGTTTCCAAGGCAGTTGATCGTGCACTAATTGTGGTTGATATGCCATTTGGAACATACCAAGGAAACTCAAAACGTGCTTTGGAGTCTGCCATCCGAATTATGAAAGAAAGTGGTGCCCATTCTGTGAAACTTGAAGGAGGAAATGAGGTTGTTGAATCAATAGAGCGGATTCTCACTGCTGGAATTCCAGTAATGGGTCATCTTGGTCTAACTCCCCAATCAATCTACAAGTTTGGAACTTACACTGTTAGAGCTCGAGAAGATGCTGAAGCAGACAAATTAATCGAAGATGCAAAACTTCTGGAAAAGGCAGGATGTTTTGCCATTGTTCTTGAAAAAATACCTGCTCCATTAGCCAAAATGGTCTCAGAGGCTATCTCAATACCAACAATTGGAATCGGTGCTGGTTCTGGAGTTGATGGTCAAGTCCTTGTCCTTCACGACATGTTGGGTATTACGATGGATTTCAGTCCTCGATTCCTAAGACGTTATCTCAATCTTGAGAGCGATATTCGAGGCGCTGTTGAACAGTATGTTTCGGATGTGCGTTCAAACGATTTCCCGAACAATGACGAACAATATGAGTAAATCTACCAGCCGGTATCCCACTCTTCGGATTCTAGATTCGCATCTTTTTGTGTTTCTTTCTCTAGAGAACGCATTGAATCAATCTGTAATCTAGTCCATCCAGCTGAAAGCAGTTGCTCATCCGTCCACTGTATAGGGCTAGAGGACGGGGCTGGAATAGCATCAGGCAATTCAGAACTCATCAGAGGACGAGAGAGATTTTGTGAGGAAATGGATGAATGAGTTTGAGGAATGGGGGATGCAGCAGGAGCAACGGGGGGAGGAGTTACATTTTCAGTCTGGATTGATTGAGATTCGACAGGTTTATTCTCTGTTTTCCTCTCCTTTATCATCTCCTTTGTCTTTCGATCAGCCGCAAGTAATACACCAAGAATCATCAATAGAACTAGGACTCCTCCTACGATTGCAGCACCTGCATCAGATCCAAACAAACCATCCATAAGTGTCGATTCGATTGATACGTATTCCAAACCATAGCCCTCATCATATCTTCCTTCCAAACGAACCTCCCCTTCTCCCTTCAAATCCAAAATCCAACGTCCTTCGATACATTCCATTTCACCTGCTGAAGTATCAAATTCAACTGCACAAACTGCAATCGTAACCTTGTTGTTCGCAACATCATAGGCTCGCACATCTACTTCAACAGTCTGACCTTGCTTCAAATCCCCCTTAATATCGAATTCAAGAGTATGAGGAGGGCCTGGAAGTACTCCAATTAAAACGGACCAAGATGTATCTCCGATTGTTGCAGTGATTTGTACAGTTCCCACTCCCTCTGCTAGATAGACAAAACTCCCAGTCCCTGCAGATGATGCCTCAATAGAACCAAAACCAGTGGGAACTGTCCAGTTAACGTCAACAGGGTATGATGAGTCTGCAAGATCAAAACCCTTGACACTAAGATTCAGAGTCAATCCTGTCTGTATAGATAAGGCAAGATCTCCATCAGAACGAACCTCGATGTAAGATGGGATTCCTTGTTCTACTTCGATTGTTGCGGAAGTTACTCTTGAACCAAGTGTGGCGACTATCCGATGTTGCCCGGGGACAGTAGGGGTAAAACTGTAGGTGAGCGGATTAATTGATGATTCAGGGGAATCACCTTCTACAATCGACCACAATAAACCAGCTAAATCTACTGAATTTCCATCGGCATCAAAACCTCTAGGATTTAGATCAAATGGTGCATCTACTGGAATGGTAGATGAATGACCAGTAATCTCCAATGAAATCAATCGCCCTGGGGCAACAACAAAAGTGATTGATGCCGTTCGGATTATGGACGGAGTTATCGGATCTTCTGCTTCCGCTAGAATTGTAACTAGACCTTCAAGAGTGGCTTCGAATGAAACTGTTGGACCAGTGCTAGAATTTAGTCCAGAGAGACCATTTTCAAGCTCCCACGTAGCATTAGCGGACCATCGATTTCCTCGAATATCCTCCCATTGAGATTCAAGTAACAATATGTCATCAGCAGTTATTTCACTAAGTGATGAAGTTGAAGAAATGGTGAGACGTCTGGCTGAACCATGGGAAACTGATACTTCCATTTCTGCAGTAAAACCTCCATCTTCAACAATTAATGTCTGATTCCCATCATGATTCGGAGTCCAACGAAAACTACCACCCTGCAACAATTCAAGTGATGAGCCTTCAGGCAATGTCCAGTTACTAGTAGGAACTACAATCGCCTGACGGTATCCTTGTTGATCTACTCTCTCAAGCATTAAATCGATTGATTCATCCGCAGTTACTTCTACATCATCTGTTGAAAGTTCCAATCCCACAACTGTTCCAATCACCACATTAATTGTGACTGTTCGATTGACATTTCCTGAACAAATCCAAACGGATGCTTGTCCAAGACCTGAAGGAGAAAAACGGAACTGGTCCCCGCCTAACATTACTGTAGAACCTCCATTGGAACCATGATCGTAACCTGCCGAAACAGGATTCCCTGAACCATCTTTCAGAGTAAAGGAGAAATCTTGTACTTCATCAGCAGAAAGGATGACTGGACCTGGGGGGAGAATCTCAATCGATTGCACCGAGGTGCTTCCTGAACATGATCGTCCAGAGGTCGACAGAGAAATTAACGATTCATCAAGTGGTTCTTGAGGGGGTAAATGAGAGACAAGAAGGATGGCGATAAGGGCCACCATCAACCTAGACGTGTCCATGTTCCCCCCTCATCAACTTGCCAATAACTCGTATTCCCTACCCCGTCATGATACCATCCAGTCTGGCCTTGTACAGTACCCTCACAAGCAGTCATCACCCCCGTAGAAACAGGTTCTTCTTGGACTTGATTTTCAGGCATGGAGACAATATTGACTTCTTTTGCAGGTTTCTCTTGTACTGCATCTTCTTCATTATCCAATCCCTTTGGCCTTGGAGGTGCCTGAATAGGATCTGAGATTGCAGGTTGGATATTTGTTTGTGGAGTTTTGTTCATCTGAGTTTGCTGTGAGATTGAATTGGATGCACCCATGGCTGCCATGTTTGCAGAATTCTGCCTATCTTGAGAAGCACCCCACGATGGAGTCATAGGGGCAGAAGAACGGTGCCGCCCCCTTCGATGGGATGAAGTGCTGAATGCAGAGGAAGGTGGGGCACTGAATGAAACGCCAGCAGGTGGAGGAGAAGGAGCAATACTTTCTTCAGAAGATGGTTCATCTTCGTAAATTTCGTCTGCTTCATTACGGAATCGGGGTAAGAGAACTAACATTACTGCTAGCAAAAGTACAACTGAAACGGAGCCCAAAGCAATTTGACCCATAGTTGAATCAGTCAACATTGAGAGAGCACTTGGAGAAGCTGTGACGTAGATGGTTTGTTCTAATTCCAGATATTTTACTGTAAATGGTACATTCTCTCCATAGCCATCAATCTCAATTCGCCATATATTTGATTGAAGATGTTCTGCATCTCCAACCTTTGTTTCTACAACAATCTGTGATGGAGGGACTGAGATTAGATTTCCAGATGCATCCAAAACGAGTACGCCAAAATCCACGACATCTCCCTCTGAAAGTGAACTTCGTTTATCTTCGTCTATTTCTATTGAAATTCGATCGGGCACACCTGGCTCTACAGTTATTGAAAGGGTAACATCAGCCACCCCTTTTCTAGCAATCAAGGTCCATGACCCAGTCTTACCAACTTCGAAGAGATACTCTCCGGGGGAATCTCCAGGGATAATTTTGCCTGCATCTTCCAATATACTCCACGTCACTCCATCAATGGGGTTCTCATTTCCTGCTAAATCCACTCCCAAAACAGTAAGAATTACTGTGCTTCCTCCCGGAAGTTGACCATTTGCAAAGTCATGAGAAATCGAAAGACTCTGTGGCAGACCTGAGAGGACAAGTAAATCGACTCTAGCAGCACGACCAGCCGCCATCCCTTCGATTTGAACATCTCCCACTATAGTGGGCATGAACACATTTCCTGCATCTCGAATCTCGGAAGTCATATCTTCCCCATTGACTGTCCAATTGAATTGTAGTCCTGTTATCGGATTATCAAGTGAATCAAAACCAGTAGGAAGAAGGTCGAGAGAATCATCAGTGGTCATAGTAATGCCGTCACCCTCAAATGAAATTCTAACAAGACGACCTGGAATTACGTCGAAGGTACGTGTTGCCGTATATTGGACTCCATCTTCTGTTGCAACTGCCTGTAAGGTCACTGATCCAATCTGTAATGGTGTGAAGGTGGCACCATTTGCGAAAATAACAGGGTTTGGACCTTCTGCTGAATTACTCCAAACTGCATCCAAGATTCTCTGATTTCCCAAGGAATCTTGCGCCTTCATCTGTAGAAAAGATTCCTCTCCTGCCTGTAATGTAGTAGAATCAGAATCGATTAACACGCTAGATATACTACCTGGACCAACTTCGATATCTATTGTATCGGTGAGATTCTCATAATCCACACGTACCCAATAGGTTCCAATATCTCTTGGCAACCATTCTGTGGTCCCATTTTCTCCGTTTCTAAAACCTCCATCTTCAGTAGTCCATGCTGAAAGGGGAATTTGCATTTCAACCTCATTTCCAAAAGCATCAATCCATAAAACAGGAATAGGGACTGCTTCATCCGCAGATACTGTTCTATTTGGATGGACTAGAGAAATACTCAACGGATCGCCCACGGTAACCTCAACTTCAGTTGAACCAGATGCTCCAAGCGTGGCTTGGCAATCTATTGTCCAAGTTCCAACAGCGGCCCCAGTGTACATTCCCGAAAAATCAACTGTTCCTGAATTAACGGTGTAAGTTAGTTCGCCTGCCAACGCTAATTCAACAGGGTTCCCTAACCCATCTACTGCAGTTGGCAATACAGATACTCTTTCTCCAGAAGAAACGGTGAGATTCTGTGGCATCAACAATGCGGCCGGGATACCTGCAACTAATGTTACATTCGTCCATGCAGTCAAACCCGCAGCAGATGCATCGACTCGATGTGTACCAACTTCTGTGATTTCAAAAGTACCATTGGAATGTATTGTTCCCGCATCTGCTGACCATTGTGGAGTGGCAGGGAATTCATTGCCTTTCATGTCAGAATACAATGCAGATAATTGAATCTCAACCCCTACAGGAAAAGTTGCATTAGATGGTGAAATAGACATCGATACAGGCGCACCAGGGGTAACCAATAGAAGGATACAACTTGTCTTACCATTGATTGTTTCAGCACAAACAAACTCAAGTCCAGAGGATTGAGGTGTGAACAAACCACTAGGATCTACCGATCCAGTTCCGCCCATAAGAATCCAATTCACTGGAGAAGACGATATGCTCCCATCTGCATGTCTTACTTGGGCCTTCATTGGAGTATCTGAATCAGCTGATGCTTGACCAAATCTTGGCTCAATATCTACCCATTCAGGATCTACTGATGATAGGGTAGGGGGATTTGACCATTGGACCAGAATGTTCCATGTTGGGCGAACAAATGATAGAGAGGCATCAGAGGAAAAAACAGACATTGACCAAGGGAGATATGAATCATTATTCCATGCTGCACCCATTACCATAACACCAACAAAACCACCATTTCCTTGGGCATTTCTAGCCTGTCCAACTCTCAAATTTTCAGTTACATCCAACGACAAAGTTGTGGACGATGAATCTGTGACAACAAATGTATCCGGACCACCCGAATCTGAATTTGAATCCGCCCCTGGTTGAGTCCACGGAACGGCTGGAGTAGCCCCATTCCAACTAGGATCTACCCAATCACGATAGGTCATGAAACCCATCACACTAGTTTCAATTGAAGGAGCAGTATGGATTGTTAATTCAAGAGATGCTTCTACAATTGTGGCATTATTCCAAAATCCAACTGTTGAGAGATCTAAACCAAATAGGCCACGTTCATGAGTTCCATTCAAAGGATCTGATCCAAATGTAATCGTTTCAGAACTAGTATTCACTTGTGTGGGTAGATCACTCCTAATTGAAGCATCACTGAAACCACCCGTCCCATCATCTTGATACTGAATCGTCCAAGTTCCATTCCCATTATCTATCTCAATAGGCGCATATGATTTCTGGAAATCTAATGACTCATATTCTGGAGTCCATGTAGAGGTCCCTAAAAGGAACATGGAGACAAGAAACAGCACTAGGCCGACTTTTCTGGACATGAGTGATCATTCCTCAAAGACTTCCCAATCATCCATTTCAGGTGTGCGGAAATACCAGGTTCCATCATCAGAATCCTCCCACCATTCCGTACCATCTTCATCCACCGTAACTCCATCCTCGTCGCCACTCTGCTCTTCTACTTCTTCAGCAGGGGCTTCAGATGGTCCGGCAGCAGGTCCTGAAGGACCGGCGGCAGGACCGGAGGGGCCTGCAACTGTGCCGCCGATATCATCGTCATCATCGTCATCATCGTCATCATCATAATCATCATAATCATCACTACCACCTCTTCGAAGAATTACTACAACAAATAGGAGTAATGCAAGAACAAGAAGTCCAATCATGGCTCCTGCGGCGTAATAGAGTGGGCCGCCTGCAGCAAAGAACCCTGGAATTGTACCAATTGAACTAATGGCCACAGATGCGGATTCACCCTGATCTGCAACGGTGATGGAACTTGCTCCAGATGCAATTAGAGTAATCTCCCAACTCTGAGGGCCAGTTACAACATATTCGTGCCCTGATGCAACAATATATGGGTCATTCAAAGGAACCTGATTGTTCCATTCATCGTATCCAAACGCATAGATCAACAACACTCCCTGTTGCTCTGCTTCAGTCTTATCAGCTGTTAGAACAATATAATCCAAGTTAGCTGCAATGACTTCAACTGTCCAAATTTCTGAAAGAGCATTGTGTGTGTATTCAAGTTCGTAAATTCCAACTGTAGTCTGCTTGAATACATACGCTCCAGTGTTATCGTTATCGATATCCCATACAAGGGGATCATCCCATGATGATTCTCCGATCTCAAATCGATTCAAGGCAGAATCCTCTGCATACAACTGTACATCAACCATTTCTCCAGCTACCATCAAATCCTTTTCAGCCACATGCCAGATTCGAACTGCAACACCATGAGATACATCTGCATTGATGCTATCCTGATACCCATTTTGAATGGCACATATTCGGTATGTTCCTTCTACACCGGCTGCCCAAGAACCTGTAGATTCGACCTCTGTGGTAATTTCATCTGAATCTAATGAAGCCCCACATTCTCCAGGAGGACTGGAAACCGAGAGATCATGAAGATACCATCTTAGTGAATCTGCTTGAACAACGTTTTGTTGCATATCCTTAGCTACCACGGTAAGAGAAATGGAATCATCCGCAGTCAAGGTATAATCCCCAGAACCTTGAATCTCTACGTCTGCAAGGTTTCCTGGGACTACAGTTACAGTCTCAGAAGCAGTAAGAGGGACAGTTGTTACGCCATCAGTCCAAGTTAGAGCGGCTTGAATCGTCCAGTCGCCTTCGGTGTAAGCATAGAAATTTGATGAAGCACCATCAACTACGATCCAATCCTGATTCCCACCAGGGGTAGTAATCAACCAATTTTCAGGAGTTACTGGTTTCTGGTTGCCTCTTTGGTCAATAACAAACGCACGTAAATTCAGGATTTCCCCCGCTGTTGTTTGAGAAAAGCCACCAGTAACCCGAAGATCCATCTCAACAGGTGCACCATCGATGACGGAAATCATGACCTGGTTCGATATCACGCCCGAGACTGAGACCTGGACCCATTGCTGGCCCTTTGACCAAGGCATCCAAGATACGTTCTGATTTGCATCCTCTGAGAATGTCCCATTGTTGGAAGTCCAATCACCATCCGCTTGCGGGAATTGGAACGTGTTTCCGCGGACGTCAACTGATGTTACAGTGAATCCGGTTGACTCATCAGCAGTGAGTTCTGTTGATTCAGCCACCAGAATGACGTGATCAATGGCCCCAAATGTCACCTCTACTCCAAATGAGCCTGAGACTCCCACACTGCTGCTCGCCGTGAGGGTCCAATTGCCAACGTGATCTCCAGTGAATTCACCCGCAGAGGTGATATTTCCATTATCTACTGACCACGATACTGTTCCGGCTTGTAGAGCCGGCATCTGATTGAATCTGACATCTTCTACAACCCAAGTGTATGTGCAAGTAGTTCCTGCAGTCAATATCGAACATCCCGTCACAACTAGATGATGTGGCGCTCCTGTAGATACGACGACAGAAATTGTCTCTGAACTAGTGCCCCACGTGACGGTAATGGTCTGAGAACCCGTCAACCAAGGCATGTATACGACTGATGCAGAAGGAGTACTAGTCGATGCAGTCATTCCACCTGTTGATGTGAAAGAACCGTTGGTTACTGACCAAAGAACAGATTCCCCATCAACCTCATTACCAAATATATCAACAACAATTGCTGAAACTGAAAGATTCTGGTCTGCATTCAAAGCAGCTGTTGTCGTATCTGGAATCAAAGTTACTGGGGCGCCATGATCTACTGATAGCCCGAGATTTTTGGTTACTTGTCCAAAGCGAGCGGTAATCGTTTCATTTCCTGCAATTTGTGGAGTATACACTCCCGAACTGGAAATTGAACCAAGATTTGAGCTACTCCAAGCCACATCTCCTGCTAGTGTATTGCCACCCACATCTACCAATGTTGCAGTAAATGTAACAGGAGTGTCTGCATCAGTAGATGAAGGGCCTGAAATTTGAATATCGTATACGTTTGTATAATTCAATATCAATTGAGGGTGATAGGTACTATCTTCTGAATTGTCAAACTCTACCACAATACGGCCACTTGCCGTATCTGGGGTTCCAATCAAAACTATCCCAAGAACTCCATACATCGACGTCATAGCATCGCTAATGTCGAATTCAAACCAAGCATTCCCGTTTGTGTTGTATATTCTTATTGTATCCAAAGGAGTTGTTGCATAATCTATGCCACTGCGCATGCCAGGAGTATCCCATGCATAGCCATACGATGCATCATCCCAAGAAGACGAAACCTCAGAATAATTCTGATTCAGCAACATGTGGGCACTTACATCAATGAACGATGTATCTGCCAACAAAACACTGTCCAGATGGATTTTCAATTTACCACTATGTGGATTGAGATTTGAAGGGAGCGGAATCTGTCCCAAGTCTAACCATACAATACTCCTACATTCATTCGTGGTTGAAGTACCTCCAGTATCGCCACATCCTATTCCAACCTCTAAATCACGATCTGCAAAAACCTCAGATGGATCCGATTCATCGATTGTAGAATCATGGATATTTGGATATTGGAATACATTCGCTGCTTCCCCTTCGCCATATGTGATGCTGTAAAGGTGATTGCCTAGGCTGGATGTATCTGGGTCACCCACTGCAAAGGACCATGATGCCGAACGAGCACCAGGGATTGAGCCAGCGATTGATTGGATATCCCATGAATACAAGGTATCTGTATCAAGATTGAATGAAGGAGTCCAAGACAAACCATTTGTCGAGAAACCAGAGTCTATCCAAGAACGCTGAGTGTATGTTGAAGATTCATTCATCAAACGGAGAATATATCCTGATGCCCCAGTAGCTGCGGCCCAATTTAGACTCGGACGATATTGCGGTTCAAGCAAATATCCATTCTCCTCAAAGAGTACATCCAGATTTGAAGGAGATTGCAAACTTACCTGCAGTGGTGGAGTAATTCCAGTTGGATTATCAACATAATCAAAAACAAGTTGTGGTGGATTGTTACTACTAGATTCAGCCGACTCAAAGTAAAGTGTTCCAGACCAATTTGTAATCAACGCCATCGTCATTCTTCCATTCTGATTATTGAATGCGTTCCTAGCGATTGATGTGATGTCCCATTCGTACCATGTCGTTGAACCGGTGGCGACTCTAGTGAGGGATGCAGAAGCAGTTGTACTGCATTTCTGTCCGGGGATATAGTTGCTCCAAGATACTGTATCTTCAGTCCAAGTATTGTTTCCACAATCATGAATCCCTACTGTATGGGTGCCACTACCTAGATAATTCGAACGATGAAGTCTAAGAGTTACTCCAGTAGGAAGGGTAGTGGATTGGAATGGTAATTCACCCAAATCCATCTCTATGAGGGATACAACAACTGCTCCAGCTGTGGGGGATGCACCCACATTCAGTGATTGGGAAGTTCCATGGTTCTGAGTCTGACCTGGCCCTCCAGCACTATCGATGTAAGTATCTGGGAATGAAGGAAGGGCCCCACTGGTCTCGAAAACATCACCTCGTTCCAATGTAACGGTATAGTTTCCAGAACCATCTGAGGCTCCAAGTCCTGAACTAGGGACTCTGATGGAACCTCCTGCTGTCCAATTACCATATTGGCCATTTTCAACGCCTCGAACCCTCCAATAATACCATTCATCATCCCAAGATGTAGTTGATGGGAAAGTGAAAGAAGTAGACGAAGAGGGTATTCCAGAACCAGTAGTCGTAGCAAACAAACTACTGTTTGAAACACTGTTAAATGAATCAGAATCTGAGAAAAAGGGATTAGAATCTACTTGGAAATCCCATGAATGATTTGTCAATGAATGGCTCCATGAAAGATCAACTGAATCTGGGGGAGTAGGAAGTAAAGTAGTCATATTCCAGAATGTAGACGATGTTCCAAAGGCTGGGTCTGTCGAAGATGCATCACCGGGAACCCATGTACTTCCTGCAGAATATACCATGTTTAATCGAGGAGAAAACGTATTCTGACTGTATTCAGAGGTTGCGAAATAAACATTTGAGGAGGTAGGATCTGCAATATCTCTGAACAATAATCGAACAACATCATCTCCACGAATCCTAGCTTGTTGAACAGCCGCTGTCACATCCCATGAATACCATCCATAGGTTGAATTGACAGTTGTAATACCGATTGGCGACATTGTATTTTCAAGATAACCAGATTGAGCGGACCAGGGATTACCAGAACTTGAATTCACCCAATTCACATTGGATTCATCCCAGTCTTCGAATACATTGTACACTGCAATCTCATGGTTTCCTGAGGTAGAACTCATCTTGTAGAGATCAAGTCTAGCATCAGTTGACATCCAAGGCTCAGGAATCGGAATTAAAGACAAATCAATGCTGACCAAGCCATAACCACTACGACCGACATACATGCTATTTGATTGGCCGTAGTTATTGTTTTGAGCATTGGATCGAATCTCAGCGTCCTCAACCAAATCATACATATTGAAGGCGGTATGAACTATGCCTTTCTGAGCAGTTACGGACTCTTCTGTAGAAGATATTGAGTTTGTTATATCGTTCGGAACACCAAATATCTCAGAGCCAGATATAGGGCCCAACATATCATCTACAATCGATTGTACTCTCCATGCACATGATGAATCTTCAACTATAGAACTTGAAGAAGGGAGTGTGAAACTCGGCCCAGTAAGATCAAAACCACTATTTGAACGAGAATCAAATATTGCATCAAAAGAAGTCGTGGAGTCTCTACAAGTAATACTGAGGCTCCAATCCCATGTTGTGTTCCACCCAGTTGGAGTAAGCCATTCCAGTGTAGGCTGAACATCGGGCTCAAAGACGATGCCATTTGTAGTCCAAATTAATTCGCCGTTAGAAGGGGAATCAGGAGTACCTGTTCCATTGGGGACTGAAGCTGAACCGTTACGGAACTGTATCGAAAGGTATGGTCGTTCAGTGGCAACACTTGAATCAACACTGCTGAGGCTAATACCATTCCATGAACTTGTGTAACTATCTTGAGCTGCCGTCAATGCAAGATAGAGGAAATCATCGCCTCTATCGGCAGCTAATTGCATGATGCGGGTAATATTGATGCTGTTGGAACCAGAACTGGTTACTTCCAGACTTACTCCATCGTGTATGGAAATATTGTCATTTCCAAATGTATGCGGTGAGGACCAGTTTGTACTTCCATCCATGGTTCTACCTGTCGCTGATTCATTAAATGGATCAACAGCGGCAACATAGACACGTACACCAGTCCCTTGGCCACTAATTACATTGAAATGCAATTCAGTTCCTACAATTCGAATATCATTAGGGTGAGGTAGAGTCAGATTTTCGTCAATTGGAATCTTAAAGAGGGCTCCACGATCATTGCTGAAATTAGCGGAAATATCGATATTTCCACTCGGAATATCCGGGGGAGAAAACAGGGTTAGACTCGTTGAAGAGGCGTATGAGGTGTTTTCATATGCGGATCTCTCATCAATATAGGTATCAAAGAAATCTGGAACATGATCACCTGGTAGGAATCCATGATGGTGCATTTCTACTTCAGATGTAGATGAATCGAGCATAGAACTGACTACATCTGGGATCACATAGGATGATGTGGCACTCCAGTTTCCAACTTGACCAGATGAACTAATCCCGCGCATTCTCCAATAGTGCCGTTTTCCTTCAGTTAGATCAGAAGGTGGAGTAAACGTTCCATTTGTTATATCAAATGCTGATGTATCAACCCATGATTGATACGTCTCTAAATTGGATGTAGACATTGAGGGGTCTTCATCGATTTGAAGTTCGATTCCATTCGTATTGAGTAACGGAGTAGTCCAGGTATGGATTGGGCGTACAATTCCTTGCATCAATAGATCATCGGAAACCATCCACTCATCACCTGTCGGATTAAGCCCTATTGGGATATCTGGAGATGTGTCGTCTCCAATTCCATATGTAATGACAATCTCAGGACCAGTTCCACCAGTCTCTGAATCTTGGAACTCAGCAGAGGTGCCACTAGTCGAGGTCATGATGATGCTAATGGGAGTACCCCACCTATTCGCAGATTGAGCCGCTGAAGTGATGTTCCATTCAAACCAATCACCAGTTCCAGTTGTACTAACTGTTTGAGTATCTAACAATGAAATTCGATCAGTGCCACTCGCTCCTGCACTTGCCCATGGCCTTGAACCATCACGTGTATCCCATGTGGCTCCAGTTCCTGTTGAATTATCTTCATTCCAATCTGAAGTGCCTGAATACACATTAATTGGTACATTATTGAAAGTAGTGAATGTCCATGCATATGTCCGAAGTACAGCGCTCTGTATCGCCATCCCTTCAGGTAGAATTAAGCCCGCCATATCACACTTAAACAAAGAAACATCAGTACTAGAAATCACAAGGTATCCATCATCATTATTCGAAGATGTGCTCGTGGAAGAAAGATACGTGTCTTCGCATTCTGGGACCGCTAAAACTTGGCTTGAAGAAGCTGATGCATTTCCATCAGATAATCTCATTTGATGTTCATTTCCAGATAAATAAGTTGAATTGAGATTTGGGAGATACATCATGGAATCACTCCAATAACTTCGATCACCATCCTCAATGAATGAAATTCTCCACCAGACATGATCTCCTATTCCAATTGACCAAGAAGATGGGAATGTGAATGTACCCGCAGCAAGATCGAAACCAGAATCTGTTCGACTATCTGCATATCGAGTAACTGTGGTTCTAAAGTCAGCATCTGTTGAAGCTTTGATAATAACATCATGACCGGTATGACCAGTAGTATTCCAACTAACAACAACTGTATCGCTACTCGTTAGATTTGCACCACTGATGTCCCATGAACCGGAACGGTCTCGAGGTGATAGATCAACTGGAGATGAAGGAATTACATCATCGCCCCAAGAATAACCAAGAGAAATGGTTGGATTGTATGACCCAACCTCTTCACTAGAACCGATTTCAACATGAGCACCATTAGGCCCTGCACCTTGGACAATGAGGTTGATGGGTTCGGTTGAATTAGCAAGTAAACGATCTCGGAAAATTGGAGCGATATCGAAATACAATTGAGGCTGTTGTTGGTTTCCATTAACTGCACCAAAACTTGTACCAGCTAAATCTGCACCTCCATTTGTCCATGTAGTACCGGCACCATTGGATGTCCAATTAGCACCATGTTGTGTCCATTCATCATCAGAGAGTTCAGAGACAGAAATTACTGGCCATCGTTCTCTATCTGTCCTCCTAAGTACGAGATCCGCTTCATGAATAGATGCATTTTCATGGAGGCCAATATCTGCAATATTGATTCGAAGAAGCATTACTCCAGTCCCTACTCCAGTGGTATTTGAGTGCCCTACAATTAGATCGTTTTCGGAACCGCCATTGAAATTAGTATTTCCTGAGGTCACGTACGTATCTTCAATTGTACCACCGAACCCCATACTATTATTGTGGACTGCGAAATATTGAACCCCGTTGTAAGCAATAACATTATGATCAGGAAGAAGGAATCTTACTGATTCCCAATCTGAAAGAATACTTTGAGATGTTGATGACCGAATCCTAGCGAAATATTCCGAACCTTCGGACAAATTTGTCGTAGGTGTTTCGAAACTACCTATCGTGGAATTAGAAAATGAGAATGCAGATGCATCATTCCATGAATCCCATACCCATTCACCATCAACGATTGTACGGAAACTACTGTCGTCGGAAATCTGAACTTCAACATTTGAACCATTGAGTTCATCCCAAGTAATGGTTGGAGTCGTATCAGATGTTAATGCAAGAGTGTCCGGCAAGGTTAACGCTTCACCATCCTGAGGCGATGTAATGTTGACTGAACCTTCATCAATAGAACCAATTGCAGCATACTCGATACGTAAATTCGGTCTGTTTGAGGATGTTGAAGATTCCATTGTTTCGCATAGAACAGGTACGCCCAAAACACTGACAACAAAGGAAATCTGGTTTGAATTAGAACGAAGAGAACTTTGAACCAAGGTGGTTACGTTAATTGCAGTTGAAACTGTGGTACTGCTAGAAATATATGATGGCTCCCAAATGCCCCGATCAGATGAACCATCGGCACCTGGAGACGACCAATTTACTCCAGTAGAAGATGTATTCCATGTGGCTTGAGACATGTTATGAGGTGCATCGAGAGACGCAGCATAGAACATTGTTCTACCCGAACCAAATGAAGTCTCTTGATTGCATCTTAGAACCAAATGAGCAGATGTGATTCGGAAGCTAGTGGGAAGGGGGTTACCACTAGTGTCGCTGATGTTAAAATCGAACAAACCACGGCTATCGAAATTGAATTCATCGGAACTGAAAATCATAATCGATTGTTGAGTGGAATAACCGTTGTTCGGAGCAGACTTATTGATGGCTGTGTCGGCAGTAACAGCATTGTTTGAAGTGATGTACGAGGGAGATACGTCTTCCGAAAGTTCGTTGTATGGGTTGATGGATGAAGACCAAGACATCAACAATAGAAGAAGGATAATTGAAAGAGGCCCCATGAGGTTTTTGCGGGAATTGGCGTTCGCTATCGCTGCGGTCATGCGTACCGCATGCTCTATGACCCCATAAGGGATTTCCGACTATTACCATGCGTAGCATGGTCGAGAAATACTATTTTTGAGCAGTGCGAACCTTGATGGACGATAGCCCAAGACAGGCCAAGGAAGGTCATGAGTGAACTGTGGGTTGAACGTCATCGACCGCGTTCTGTCTCAGAAATGAGAGGGCAACGAGCAGTGGTTGATCGACTAACAGGATACAGTGAGAGTGGGACCTTTCCCCATCTCCTCTTTGCCGGCCCGCCAGGGACCGGAAAAACAACTGCTGCATTGGCATTAGCAAGAGACGTATTTGAGGAAACTGTGCGACAAAATCTTCTCGAAATGAATGCTTCTGATGAGAGGGGCCTTGACTCAATCAGAAATAAAGTCAAACAGTTTGCTAGGACTGCGCCACTTGGAGGAGCTACATTCAAAGTAATATTCCTAGACGAGGCAGATGCTCTCACAAATGATGCGCAAGGAGCATTGCGACGAATAATGGAACAGTATGCTGCTACATGTAGATTCATCCTTTCATGTAATTATTCTTCAAAAATCATCGAACCAATTCAAAGTAGATGCGCCGTTTTTCGATTTAGGCCTCTACAAGATGAACAAATGCGGACACAAATCAATCATGTTGCTAATTCTGAAAATGTAGAATTAGATGAAGATGCTGCTGATGCAATCATACATATCAGCCTAGGTGATCTACGAAAGGCAATCACAGCACTACAAGTAGCTGCTGGAATGGGCGACAAAATTACTCGTTCTTTGGTCTACGAAACCAGTGCAACTGCTCCTCCAGAAGTCCTCCAAGGTTACTTACTCGCATGCAAAGAAGATGGATTTCAGCCGGCTCGGCGAAGGTTACGTCAAATTCTAGACGAATTTGGACTCGCAGGAACCGATTTGGTCAACCAATTACATCGTGAATTGGGCATGACGTCCTTTCTCACTGAAGAAACAAAACTAGAACTGACTGAATGGATGGCAGATATTGATCATCGACTTGTCCAAGGTGGAGGAGAACATTTGCAACTTGATGCTATGACTGCTCGCATCTGTTCATTACTGAATAATTCCTAATCATTGATGATTTTGATAATATATTCGCCACTAGAACCAGAAAGATGCCACGGATTACCCATCTGGCTGACTGAATAAGAAAGAGAATACGTTCCAGATTCTAACGCGCCCACTTCTACTGCAAAACCACGATCCTCACTCTTAATTGGAGACGGGTCGGAAATCAAAGACATCTTAGACAGATTTTCAGAATTTAACGATTGGAAGTTTAACGAAGTATTTTCATCATCCCCATTGAAAGTTGTGTTAAGTAGAATCTCTTCCGACCTAATCATTGAAACATGAATTGAGCATGAATCAACATCCACATTATCTCGAACTCCTAGAATGAGCCACATTTCACCTTCTGTTGCTGCTCCCTCGATTGTGATTTCTATAGTGGTGCCTTCGCGGATGAAATTGCTGCTCAAATTCGTAGCTTCATTACCATCATCAAATAGAATAGACGCTTCTGTTATTTCGGGTGGACTGATATCGGCTAATGGGGGGTTGACTAACAATATACTAATCGACAACCAAGTGAATATCCATAACATTCCTGAACGGAACCAATTTCCTCCTGTGTAAAGATCAGATAACTCAGATGGAATAACCAATCGATGTAAACTTGGTAACATGAATACAAAACTCAATGGGAGTAACCAAAGAATTGGGCTTGGTCCATCGATAGAAGGCATTGCAGCGTACCTCATTATTATTGCCAAAAGCACTGATCCACTAATCACTAACCACATAGAATAGGTATCTGCTACCTCCTTTTGTTTGAACTCAGCAGGGTCGAATGGTTCGAGACCCACTGAGCCACCTGGGCGACGAGTTTTGCTATCATCAGACTGGCGCTTGGCCTTCCTCCCATCGATTGCTGCAGATCGGAGGGCGGTGTCTAGATCTACCATGGTAACACCCCTTACGGGGTCCCGACCCCCCATGAACATTGGTAGACTACTGAAACGCTCATATCATACTCTTCGGTGGAGGAGGATATCGCCGGGGTGGCTTAGTTGGTAGAGCGTCGGACTCATAGGGTAGGTGGATCGCAAGATCTACGAAAACGATGAGACGCATCTGAGAAATCCGAAGGTCGCGGGTTCAAGTCCCGCTCCCGGCACCAATTATCATCATAGAAGCATGTCTAAGGCCTTTAGTATCCGTTCAGTTGATGGTCTTTCTAACATCGTCGCGTTGTATGGACATGCCTGCAAACGGTTCCAAGGTTCGAATTATTATCGAATCAAGAATGGGCAAACAAACGCATGAAGGCATGCTAATTAGCCCCGCTGGAGAGGGATTAATCACAATTAAATTAGCAAATGGATACAACCTATCTCACCCTCTAGATTCCATTGATTCCATAGACGCAATAGAAACTGTTATTGAAAAATCACAAGAGATGAAGACAAACTCAACTAAATCACCCGATTTGGAACTCCCTCTTGTTACTCTCTTACACACAGGGGGTACAATAGCGAGTAAGGTAGATTATGAAACTGGAGCAGTGATGGCACGCTTCGAACCTGAGGAAATTCTAGATGCAGTGCCGGAACTCCGCCCTATTGCACGCATTGAAGCAGTCCTCATCGGCAACATGTTCTCAGACGATATTCGTCCGAGGCATTGGAATCAAATGATTCGAGAAACTGAAGCCGCATTCGAAAGAGGTGCTACTGGAGTTGTAATCACGCATGGAACTGATACCATGTCGATAAGTGCTGCTGCAATGTCTTTTGCATGGTCAGGAGATGGCGGTCGCCCTCCTGGTCCAATCGTGTTTACTGGCGCACAGAGATCATCGGATCGGGCATCATCAGATGCAAAAGAGAATCTGATTGCAGCAATATATCTTGCTGGTCATGGAGCTCCACCTAGTGGCGAGGGGGACTCAGCAGTCCTAGTAATGCACGAAACCTCGTCTGATGGAATTCTGAGCATACTCCCAGGGATTTCATCTCGCAAGATGCATTCTTCTAGAAGGGATGCATTCCAATCCATAGATATTGGGCCATTGGGTAGAATACATGTTGAAGGGAGTGCGTGTTCTATTGAAATTCTTAGGAATTCAACATCATCTCGCCCTATTGCCAAACCATCAGAATTTGATGAGAGTATTAGGATAGCAGAAATGATTGCTGGCCCTCATTTATTACCTGAACATATCTCTGCATTAGCCTCAACTGAACCACATGCCATTCACATCCACGGTACAGGATTGGGTCACCTCCCAATAGCCGATCCAAATGGGGATAGTCCGGAAAACAATGTAGTAGAGGAAAGATTCCAAGAATACATCAACGAAGGGGGAATTGTAGTTATGTCTACTCAGGCAATTTATGGCCCTGTACATCTTGATGTTTATTCCAAGGGGCGAGACCAAAGAGAAATGGGGATAATAGGGCATGGGGCAATAGGTCCCCCCGAAGTGTCCTTGGTGAAATTACACTATTTACTATCCAAGTATGGAAATAATTGCGACGAAATCGATTCAAAATGGGCAATAAGCCTATGTGGTGAAATCAGTGATATTCAATAATTCAATTGAATAATCAATTTTCCAATTGGAAAATTGATTATATTTTGATAGTGTGGATGATGAACCATCGATTCATTTCGATACCCAATGGAGTCGAGGATTGACCCGATGGAAGGCTTGGCGAGCCTCAGAGAGGAATCCAAGAGAGGAGGCGGACAAGCTCGAATAGATGCCATTCGAAAATCAGGGAGACGTACTGCACGTGAACGAATTAGTTCATTGGTTGACCAGGATAGTTTCGTCGAAATAGATGCTTTCGTAAAAAGTAGACAAACAGAACATGGAATGGAGCGGATTTCCACATTAGGCGATGGAGTAGTTGCCGGAAGTGCAAATATCGAAGGTCGACGAATTCTTTGTTTCGCCCAAGATTTCTCAGTTTTTGGCGGATCAATGGGGGAGATGCACGCTCAAAAGATTGTGAAGATTGTAGATTTAGCGCTTAAGGCACGATTACCATTGGTTGCCATTTGGGACGGCGGGGGGCAAAGAGCACACGACGGCGTTAGTGCTCTAGGTGCTACTGGGGAACTCATGGACAGGTTGATTTCATGTTCTGGCCGCATCCCAATGATTTCACTGGTTTTGGGGCCTGTTGTGGGAGCATCAGCATTAGCAGCAGTAATTGCTGATTTCGTCATCATTGGAGAAGAACATGGGGAATTCTTTCTTTCAAGCCCTCTGGAAACACCTGAAGTAGCGGATGATGGAATGAGTTCAAGAGATCTTGGAGGTGCTGAAATGCACGCAAGCCGTTCAGGTATTGCTAGCTTAGTTGCTGCAGACGAAGATGATGCAATGGATATTGTTGCAGAACTATTGTCATATTTTCCTGACCACTGTGATGCGTTGCCTCCAATTCTACCCTCTTCCGATTCAGATGAACGGCTATGTGTTTCATTGGCAGACATAGTCCCTGATGATTCAAATCGCCCATATGATATGAAAAAAATAGTTGCAGACATTGTAGACGACAATCGTTTCTTGGAACTTCAACCACAATATGCTGAGAATATTGTCATTGGATTCGCTAGATTGGGAGGTAGTCCGATTGGAATAATTGCCAATCAACCTAAAGTCCTTGCAGGATGTCTAGACATTGATGCATCGGTAAAGGCTGCAAGATTCATTAGAACTTGCGATTGTTTCAACATTCCATTGGTTTCTTTCGTTGACGTACCTGGCTTCCTCCCGGGAACAGTTCAGGAATGGGGGGGCATTATTCGACATGGTGCAAAATTGTTGTACGCCTATGCCGAAGCATCGGTCCCTCAACTAACCGTTGTGACTCGAAAGGCATACGGTGGCGCATATTTGGCAATGTCTTGCAAACATCTAGAATCAGATTATAATGTCGCTTGGCCTTCGGGAGAGCTTGCTGTAATGGGTGCTGAGGGGGCAGTGAATATCATCCATAGAAGAGAATTGAAAGATGCTGAAGACCCATCTGTTACACATTCAAATTTAGTTAACGAATACAAAAAGAAATTTGGTGACCCCTATGTTGCCGCTAGGAACGGATGGTTAGATGACGTAATTGAGCCCGAAGAAACGAGAATTCGGCTAATTAGGGCATTGAAACCGCTTACCTCCAAGAGAGTTTGGCAACCACCAAGGAAACACGGAAACATCCCATTGTGAGGATTAATCACTCATGTTTTTCTCAACTTCACTTAATCTAGACAGAAGTAAAGATAAATCTGGAAGATCATCTTTTCTTCCAGGTTCAATAAAAATTGCCCACGCTAAGAGATGTTGTGCAGCCAGCATCCATCTGCCGTCAAGATGTAACGTGCCTTCAGCCCCTTGAATTGGTTTTACCGATCCAGACAAATCGTAAGAAGGAGTAAGATGAAGATCAACTTGAACTGGAGCATGAATATCTTCTTCCATTTCTAGGTTGGAATCGAAATCGATATACAGTGTAGGTGCCAACCCTCGGTCCTTGAGAGAGTGAATCAAAGATGAGGCCCACGGACCCCTCATATCCAATGGACGCCGACCACGTAATGCGTAAATTCTACCTCCTGCATCAGACCATGCTTCGGCAACTGAACGTGCGGCTGCTCCCCCTCCTCTGAGAATAAGAAGAGGAGGTGTAGAACCTGAAAAAAGGCCAAAAGAACGAGCAACTAGTACAACTCCTAACCCATCAGTACTACCTGTTACTAATCGATGACCATCCCATCTAATCTGATTTGTAGAAGCAATTTCTAGGCTCCGGCCAGTAGAAATTACACCTGAACGAGCGGTTAATCCATGTTTCAAGGGAGTTGTAATTGATACCCACACTAATGGATTATCACCAAAAGGAGTTTCAGCGACCTCGATTTCCCCAATTGACATTGAACTAATGCCCCAACCATCAGGATGCTTCAAAATCTCAGTTGTTGCATTCTCCACTAATGTAAGAAGATTATTTTTCGGTTCTTTAGCACCTAAATCTTTACCTAAAACAATCTGGCCTAAAAGTGAAGACATGTCCTTTGTTTCATGTCTAGATATTGCAGTAATTTGTCTATTTTCGTTCGAATTCAAATGACGATCCACTAAGAGTGAAAGAAGCGGAGTCAACGAATGAGATATCGGTGAACCGGCGACGATGCAATGTACGCTTCGGCGCCCCCCCATATACCCCCCAAAGAGGCTGAACCTATGGGGATGACGCTCAAGGTTCAAATCCACGAATAATAGTCGAGTTAGAATGGAGTCTGATTTAGACATAGCTCGTTCAATAGAACTCGCCCCTATCGAAGAGATAGCATGGAAGATGGGGATAGGAGTAGAGGAACTGATTCCATTCGGCAGACACATGGCCAAAATCACATGGCCAGCAATTCGCTCTAGACTAGATCGACCTAGAGGATCATTGGTACTAGTTACTAGTGTAAACCCTACAAGATATGGTGAAGGAAAAACTGTAACTACAATTGGCTTAAGCATGGGCTTAAATCGAATTGGAAAGAAAGCAGCATGTGTAATCAGGGAGCCGTCAATGGGGCCTGTTTTCGGAATTAAAGGGGGAGCTGCAGGGGGGGGGCATGTCCAAGTTTTGCCCATGGAAGACATCAATCTTCACTTCACAGGAGATTTGCATGCAGTTACTTCTGCTCACAACCTTTGTAGTGCAATTCTCGATAATCACTTACACCATGGAAATGCACTGGAAATAGACGCATCAAGGCTTCTATGGCCCCGAGTAATCGACATGAATGATAGGACTCTGCGAGGGGCTGCAATCGGTCTTGGAGGACCGGGGAATGGAATTGCGCGTGAAGAACGATTTGACATTACAGCAGCAAGTGAAGTTATGGCCATACTTGCACTCTCTACAGATTACGAAGATTTGAGGGCAAGATTAGGGAATATTGTGGTAGGATCTGCATCTGATGGGCGGCCAATAAAGGCAGATGATATCGGTTCTGCAGGCACCATGGCATTACTGATGAGAACTGCTTTTCTTCCGAATTTAGTTCAAACTACAGAAGGGACGGCTGCGTTTATCCATGCTGGACCTTTTGCGAACATAGCACATGGCAACTCGAGTATTATCGCAGATAGGTTAGCATTGTCGATTCACGATATTGTAGTTACTGAAGCTGGATTTGGGGCAGATTTAGGAGCTGAAAAGGCACTCCACATCAAAACAAATGCTTCCGGATTAGCTCCTGATTGTATAGTAGTGAATGTAACAGTTCGAAGCATGAAAATGCATGGTTTGGGAATGGCAGGGCTTCCATCTGGAAAAGAGGAATTGCAAGAAGAAAATGAAGAAATGGTTCGACATGGGGCTTCTGCAAATCTAACTCAACATATCCAAAACATGGCTAAATTCGGACCAGATGTTATTGTTTCAATAAATCGATTTCCGACGGATTCAGATGCTGAAATTAAAGCATTAATGGAAATCGCAAAACAAGCTGGGGCTGCAGATGTAGCACTTTACGAAGGTCATGCAAAAGGAGGAGAAGGGGCCGAAGAACTTGCTCGAGCAGTTTCAAAATCAGTACAAAGGCACATGGCCTCTGGACGGCCATTTAATCCACTATTCGATTCTAATGCCCCAATAATGGAAAAAATTGAGACCATTGCAAAATCGATGTACGGTGCATCAGAGGTATCCATTAAACCAAGGGCAAAGAAACAATTGGATCGAATAATCGAATGGGGCTATGGTGAATTACCAGTTTGCATGGCAAAAACCCAGTATTCTTTCAGTCATGATCCTAAAGTCCACGGAGCTCCGAAAGGATTTACTCTCCCAGTAAGGGAATTTCGCCTTAATGCTGGTGCGGGGTTTGTAGTCGCTGTTTGTGGAGACATGATGACCATGCCTGGCCTCCCTAGGAAACCTGCTGCAGAAGAAATGGACATGGATAAAGATGGGAACCTAACTGGTATTTTCAGCTAAGGGGAAACTGTATGGAAATCCTGAATATCTCTGATTCTAAATGTAGAATAAGAGTTGATGATATAGATGATTTATGGGCTCTTGCTCAAGTTTGTCGCAAAGGTGTTCAAATCGGAATGCTAGGACATAGAAGAGACTCCAGTACTGTTTCAAAGGACGGAGGTAGGGCAAAGGAAGCTGAAAGAAAAGCAATGTGGATAGCACTAGAAATAAATCACAACGAATTCCATTCATTCAGTGAATCATTACGAACTACTGGAATAATTATTGAGGCACCAATTGATCAAGGAAGTCATCATACTCATTCGATTGAGTTGCACTCAGAAATTGAATTAAATTGGCAAAACATAATCCCTGTAGAAGATAGGGAATTATTGAAGAAAACAGCAGATGCAGGTTCCAAGGCAAAGGTCTTACTCATCGTGGTTGAGAATGATGAAATTCAGTTGTTTGAAGTAACTACAAATGGGCTCAAAGAAGGAGCACAGTTCAACTTACGTGGAGGAGGCAAACGAGAGGGGGATAGCGCATCTACTAGAGATTCTTTCTTTGAGGACACAGCCAAAGAAACCTTACTGATAGTTCGACCTAGAATGCCATTGTTATTGTGTGGACCAGGAAGTGCAAGAGAAAAATTTGCAACTGCATTAAGAAATGAAGGATGTGGCGAAACAATCAGAACTGTCTCGACTAGCATTGGAGGAAGGGCTGCTGCTAATGAAGTTCTTAGAGAGGGGTTAGCCAATGACATTCTCGGTGAACATGCTATGGTTAGGCAGACGAAATTAATTGAAGATGCCCTAAGTAGAGTCGGTGCACAAGGGGCAGTCGCATACGGAGGATTAGAGATTCTTAATGCGACCGAACAGGGTGCAGTTGAAACGCTAATCATCATTGCTGAAATGCTACGTGATGAAACAGAATTATGCGTAGATAAACCATGGTCATTAATCTCAGAGTTGGTTCTGTCGTCAGGGGGGGAAGTTGAACAATCTTCTACAGACCATGATGCAGGAGCACAGTTACTTGGATTCGGGGGCGCAATTGCCCTATTAAGATGGAAATTAGAATGAACAAACTCATTCAGTTCCAACATCTGCGCATTACATGACTCGCCCAATGGGCCGGATTGTCGCATTCGCTCCAGAACTAGGTGGATTAGAGGGGCCCGTGGGAATATTGGCGAGACGTGTCCTTGAATTAGGACATGATGTTTGGTGGATTCATCGAAATGGAACCGATCAATCTCTCAACGAAATAGAATTTGAAATAGATTCCAAGATAGAAAGGGGGGCATTCGATTGGAGAAAATTATTGAATGGAGCAAGATGGTTGATTACAGCAGGGCCAACATTGATTTCAGGAGAAGATGAACAAGCTACTTGGTCTGCTGCACTTACATTTGCTGAACTTGAAGGAACATTGAATGCTCTGATTCTTTCAACTCAA
>DASCRU010000034.1:0-5217 GCA_034400015.1 Candidatus Thalassarchaeaceae archaeon
GTAGCCCAAACAATCAGGTTAGAGAGATCAATACAAATGAGGTCAACTGAATTCAAATATCTTCCATTTCATGCCCCTACCCAGCACAGTAGTCAAATGCATACAGTACTAAGTGATTTGATTGAAGCACACATGGACCCCGATTCAGCATCTCAGTGGTCCGCTTGGTTAGATGAACTAAAACCATCAATCAGAAACAAACTTCCTCCCGCTTTAGCTAGGGAACGAATAGTTCAAGCAATCTATCTTTCAAATATGGCTGGTGAAGATGGAGCAAATGCATGGAAACTCAATAACATCTTAACTTCCATTGTTCGAAGAGAGATGCGAGATTTGATTATGGAACAACATCAAGGAAATATGCAAATTTTTGAAGACGAAGAATCCAAGAGTAATGAGAACACCTCCCTTCCCTTTACCACCACTACCCTTGCACGTTTGTTAGAACATACCGAGGCATGGCAACCAGGGCTATTCCGAATTATTCGACGTGTTAGAAATGATATTTTAGCAGGAGATGTTTCTCTTACAGATTCTGAATGGAGAATGGATCACGATTTACCTTTGACTTGTGCAGATGGGCAAGGTGATTTGTTTCTCATGGTTCATAATTTTGGAGAAAAGGAGGAAACAGTAGAAGTTGAAGTGGTCGTTCCTGAAGGTTTACCAATCACTCAAACCTTCAGAGTGGCCCCTCAACCAACCCCTCAACTTCCAGCAGCAATCCCCCTAAACAGCATGTCCATGACCGAAACACTTGCAGATCGACTTTCTATATTGATGGAAAGAGGACTTGTTCTTTGGATCGGTTTGGCATGGTCTTCTAAGACAAGGGGCCACCATCCAGTTCAAATCCATCTTAGAAAAGAGGGTGGGGAAACAATTGAGTCAGTAATTTTGACTACTGATGTTCAACAACGTAGTGGGGGTTCAGGAAGTACCCAGGTGCGAATGAGACAAGCCAGTAGTTTAGGAATTGATGCCTTTCGAGATGTTCGTGGAACACTGAAGATGAGATGAACTCCCAAGCCATCTCGCCGCCGCGTTTATGTTGTTGCTTCTAGTGGAAGGCTCATCGGGTGAGTCAATGGAGTCATGGGATGTCATTGTCGTTGGTTCTGGTATTGCTGCTTTGAGGTCAGCAATTGCAGCGTCAGATGAGGGTGCCACAGTATCTGTAATCGAAACCAATGGGCCAGGTAGTGGGCAGTCAATGGCCGGCTCTACAGGGTTTGCAGCATCGATTTCAGAAACAGACCACATTGCACATGTTATGAACACATCATCGGCAGGACTCGGTCTTTCAAATTCAGTAGTTGTTGAACAACGATGTTCTCTAGCAACATCCCATCTGATTGAACTTGAACGATGGGGATTGAATATTCAGAGAAACGAATCTGGTTCTCCCTATTCAGCAAAAGCACCAGGCCATACATCTCCACGATTGTGTTGTGCTGGCGATTCCACTGGTAGAGAAATAGTGAGGATTCTTGAAGAGCAATGCATGAAAAGAGGGATCCCCCGGAAACACGATTTACACATTATTTCGGTTTGTAATGAAAGTGAACGAATTAGGGGAGTAGTAGTTTTAGATGTTCAAACTGGAGTAATCGCCCCCATTCAAGCAAAAGCTGTAATTCTGGCTACTGATGACCATTCTGGACTATGGAATGATGAAGGAGGAACAGGACTAGGATCTTCTCTTGCATTAAGAGCAGGCGCCAAACTCAGTGGGATGGAATTTGTTTCTTGGTATCCATTATGTGTTCCAACGTCTAATTATCGCCTCCCACTTTCATTGATTGATGCAGGGGCTAGGTTGCGAAAATCCAATGGTGAAGATATTGAATTATCAGGAACCATGACTGAAACTTCAATTTCGTTAATGGATGAAAACCATGTATTGGATGCTAGATCTGTTCCCAAATCACAACGAGGATGGTTTTCAACTACCGAGCAAATTCTCTCTTCTCGTTTTGGAATAGATCTTTGGTCTGATGTAGTACCAATTGAATCTCAACCAGATTATGCAATCGGTGGAGTAGTTGTTGACGATCAAGGGCGCGCCCTTCTTTCATCCAATTTATGGTTGACTGGTTTGTATGCAATTGGGGGTTCTTCTAATTCAGGAATGCATGGAGCAGATACAATTGCAGGAAATCGTCTTTTGGATGATTTAATCGGCGGAGCAAATTCTGGGTCTTCGGCAGCTAATTGGGTTGGAACGGTTGGTTTTGGTGGTAGAGAAGTATTAGATGAACTCACTTCACTCTCTGAAGATTATATTGAAACATTATCACGCTCTGAAAGTGGCAATACTGTCGGCGCTACCATTTCTTCGCTTCGTAGACTAATGAATTCCGATCTGGGTTTGGAGAGAGAGGCGTCAACAATGACATCATGCGCATCAAAGATAGAGAAAATGGTCGAAGAAAATATTCATCTTTCCGATGAATCATTTGTGATGAATACAGAATTAATTAGAGCATTAGAACTTCAGGGTATGCTTGCACTCGCTCGAACAATTACCTGCGCTGCTGAAGCAAGAGAAGAATCCAGAGGATCCCATCGAAGAACAGACTACCCTGAAATGAATGAAAAATATTCCAATGCATTGATTGTAGATGCCGAAGGTTCCATCACAACTCTAAATTAGAATCGCGCTACAAAATAGCAATCGAAGGGTGAATCTGTTTGGCCAAAGAAGAACGCGACTCTCGCCTTGAAGTCCTTGAACAGGATTTTTTCCATGGCACTCGAAATAATTCTCAAAATAACACAGAATCCAGACAACATGTTCGAGTAATCATTGAACAAGGGCCACGTAGAACATCAGGTGCTGCATTCCTACGTGGATTCATGGATACTATGTATTTTCAACAACCTGTTCAGAAACACACAGGTTCTTTTTGGCATTTTTCAAAGAAGGAATTGAATGATTTAGCATTGGCAACTTTTGCTTTTGGACTTGCATTGGCATTTATGAGAATGGGGGGAATCTTCGATATTCTTTCTAGAGGAGATTCGTTACTTGTGGTTTTAATTTCTATGTTAATATGGGGTACATTATACATCCTTGCATTGGGCCCAGCATTCATTATTCATGAATTAGCACACAAATATCTTGCTCGCCATTATGGATGCTGGGCTGAATTTAGAGCAGACCCCCAAGGGTTGAAAACTGGAATTTTAATTGCTGCAATATTGGGCATTGTTTTCATGGCACCTGGAGCTGTAATGGTGGCTGGAAACATATCCAAGGAACAGAACGGAAAGATTGCTTTAGCCGGCCCAATTTCCAATATTGTTCTCTTCTCGATTGGATTAGTTGGAGGAGGTTTGCTTCTTGGCTTGACTTCAAACATTTTCATCGAAAACTTTGTTGTTGCTTGGTTATGGGGTAATTCTGTTCTAGCAGCATTCAACATGATTCCTTACGGTCCATTGGATGGTCGCAAAGTGAAGAATTGGTCTGAGCCAATATTCTGGATTTTTATGATATCAACATTAGGATTGGCATTTGCTACAATTACTGGAAAAATTGACCCCATCATAGCATTGTTTTCTTCATTAATGTAAATTCAGAAGTTGTTCATAAATCAGTGAACAAAACATCTTCTTCATTTCCATTATTTAGGTCCTTAATTCGAATCTTCCCGTTCTTCCATTCTTCGGGCATAATCATGACAAGCCTAGATGCCCCAATTCTCTCAGTATGGCGAAATGCCCATTTCAATTTTTTATTATCAAGAATCAAATCTACAGTCCGCCCGTTATTTCGCAACTTAGATGCTACTGACATGGCAGCAGGACGCAAATCTTCACTCAATGCAACAACAACATCTTCACAACCAGATGCAATATCTGGCAATAATCCACATTCGTTCAAAAGTTCCATGATGACCATATCTCCAAATCCAAAACCAGTAGCGGGCAAATCGTTACCACCTAAACTAGAGAGTAATCGATTGTACCTACCTCCACCACAAATAGCTCGCAACTCACCATTTCGATCATGCGCTTCAAAGACAGGACCTGTATAGTAGGCGAGACCACGAACAATTGAAGCATCAAATTCAACCCAATCAGATATCCCATAGGAATCCATCATTTGGAATAGAAGAGTTAGTTCAGAAACGGCTTCACTTTGTTCTTCCATGGTTTGCACCAAATCATCTAAACTTCTAATCCCCAAGACACGTTGAATAGTAGAAATTGCGTCTGAATCTAAACCAATTTCTGATAATTGGTTAACGATTACTTCGGGAGGCAATTTATCCATTTTATCGACAATAATGCATGTTTTAGTGAATCTCTCTCCGTCAATCCCCAAGGATCCTAAGACTTCTTCCAACACTTTGCGACTGCTAATTCGAATAACTAAATCCTTTGAAGAAAGTCCAACACTCTTGAAAAAATAAACCATGATGGAGATGAGTTCCGCATCAGATGCTGTACTTTCAGAACCCCAAATATCTACATTCCATTGGTAATGTTCTCTCCCCCTCCCTCTTTGTGTTCGTTCATATCTCCAACATTGAGGAATAGAATACCATTTGATTGGAAGAGGCAACGTCTTAGATTGAGCCATAACCATTCTTGCAAGAGAAGGAGTCATTTCAGGCCTTAGAGACATTTTTCTCCCTCCCTTGTCTTCAAAATTGAACAATTGTTGAGTTATTTCTTCACCTTGCTTACGAGTGTACAATTCTTCATACTCTAGAACCGGGGCATCATATTCTTCGAATCCGTGTGCTGTAGAGGCTGCGCGAAACTTCTCAAAGAGCCAACTTCGTAATCTCATATCTTCTGGATAGAAGTCCCGAGTTCCACGTGGACGTTCCACCATGTGGTGTGATGCATCATCACTGGTTCATCAGTCATCCGCCCAAACTCTCTCTGAAAAGGGGAATACTGTTATCCAGCCCACCCCCCCATAGGTACATCATGAGCGACGCCCAAACGTACTATGATGGCCTAATTTCCCAAGGATATTTACCTGAACAGGCAGTGACATTTACCCAACAATATTACCCTGATTTTCAAGGAGCTGCACCAGCACCAGCACCAGCAGCAGTACCTATGCCTACACCAATAGCAACACCTGCGGCAATCAGCCCCAACCCAACTTCATCTGGAGAAGGTGGCATGGACATTATGGCAATAATAGCGGTTGTTTGTATTGCACTAGCATTGATTCTTTCAGCAGTCGGACAA
>DASCRU010000035.1:0-4957 GCA_034400015.1 Candidatus Thalassarchaeaceae archaeon
TCCATCAATTGCATCGGGTTCTGCCACACCTTCCTGTAGTGTTAGAATTGCTTCATTGATCATTGGACAAAGTATCCTGTTTGAAACGAAGCCGGGCGAATCATTGCACATCAAGGGGGTTTTTCCCATTCTTTCTGCAACAACAAGTACTGCAGATGTAACTTCTTCAGACGTCTCAGAACCATTGATTACTTCGACTAATTTCATGATAGGAACTGGGTTCATGAAATGCATTCCAATGACCTTATCGGGGCGATTTGTGCTGCCTGCAATTGAATCAATGCTGATGCTACTGGTATTGGATGCAAGAATTGCTGATTCCTTACAAATCGAATCGAGTTGCCCAAAAGTCGAGTACTTCAATTCTGGAATCTCAGGAATCGCTTCTACTACTAAATCAGCTGATGAACATGAATTTGTATCAGTAGATGCATTGATTCTAGACATTGCATCATTAGCATCGTCTTGCGACATTCGTTCTTTAGCAACAAGGCGATTAAGAGAATTAGAAATGGTTTCCATACCCTTATCCAAAAACTCCTGTTTGATGTCCACCATTGTTACCGAATAGCCTGCACATGCAGCAACTTGAGCGATACCATTGCCCATTTGTCCTGAGCCGATGACTGCAATATGTTCAATGTCCATGTATACCGGGCAGAGAACGTAGACCATCAATCCTCGCTTATTTCATCAATAAATTCTGATTCAATTTCAGGCGGTTTTCTATTGATTGAAAACCATGAAATTATTGCAGTAACTACTGCAACTGATATTGCCAAAATATTGTACATTGAACCAAATGATGCGAGTTTCTCAGATGATGTTGCCTCCCTACCTTGAATATCAATAGAAGTAGTAAGAGTTCGATTGTTTCCAGCGAAATCTTCCATTTCTATCGTCAATGTCCATGTTCCTTCAGATGGATTTACAGATTCAATACGAAGGGGTCCGTTCCATGATGATTCTCCAAATATTACTGCATCTTCATTTCCATCCAATGATAATGTTGCGACCCATGATTCAATATCGTCATCAATAACTGCCACCTCTCCAATCACAGTACACTTTGTAGATGTGGATTCACCAACTATACGAGTAGGAGACCTAGGTTCGCATTCAGCCAAATGCCACCCTAGCAATGCCTCAGGTGATGTGAAATCAAGAGAAACTTCCCTGTCTAATCGTGCAGTATTTCCTACGTCATCAATTGATCTGAAAACAAGTGGATAATCTCCCTCGATAGAAGGAAGGGGAATTGTCAATGCAAAATTTCCTGTTTCCCCACATAACCCAGATACATTTGTGCTTGCAGAATCGATTCTAACTTCAAGTCCGGATTCGCAATTCCCATGGAATCTGATTTTTGTGTCCCCATAACTGATTTCAGGAGGTGAAGTGACCTCCAATATTGGAGGAGTAGTATCCAATTCGACTGCCAATTCAAACGTGTATATTTTCTCTACAGCTTCAACAACCAATCGAATATTATTCGCGCCTTCATGAAGGGCGACTTCAACATTTTTTGGGACCATCCCTCCAGGATGATCTAATTCAATCCATTCTGATTCGTTATCTTCTAACGATTCGCCTATTAGTTTCCATGAAGCATTCTGCCCCCAACCTCTTGATACACTGAATGAAACTTCAGGAGTAGAAACAGTAGTTCCATTCCATGATGCTTCAACGATCGGTAAGAACGCATCTGGGTCCAGTAGAATCCCCCTACAATCATTCGCAATATTGGGATGTTCAGTTGAAAATGTACGATCTATCGCAATAATACAAATTGAATGCAGACCTGTACGATTAAATTCAACATTGAATGTAGAGGATGAACCAACACCACTATGAATTGTATTTCCATTTAATTGAACAGAATGATGAGTCCATTCACCATACGATGATGAAACATTCACATTTGTTCTTTCGACAATATCGTCAAAACCAACCCATTGAATAATCGGTGATAATCGATCTACGTCCAAGAGGTATGACGATTCTCCTCGATGCCCTGCCCAATCTTCAACTTCGAAAACTATCGAAAATAGCCCATCTGAATATCCACTCCAATCAATATTGAAACCCAAGGACCGTTGTTCTGTAAGGCCTAAATCGATGGCACCATTTGACCAGCCGTCAGCATTCCAACCAATCCAAGGAGGTGGATTAGGCAATGAAACACATGATTGAGTGACTTCAATTCCTAACGGGTCTGAAAGTGTCAAACATGTAGTCCTAGCATCATACGGTACCAAAACCTCGATGCTCGCACGAGAGGCATTGACTCCCAATGCCATCTGTTCAGGAAGTATTTGTTCAACACCAAATGGTTCGATTGAGTACATTCCTTCAAGAACTATTTGATCTCTCTCCAATCCGCCCTCTCCAGGTGGATTGGGGTCGAACGGAATCTGGAATTGCTTGATATTCCAATTCCCTGCTCTATCTCTTACAACGATCTCAAATCTATTCATATCTATCCAGTCTAATCCACCTGAATTTGTTGTTACCCAATGGGATGGCATTAGCTCCAGCATTAGATCGATTGAACCACTAGAATCCGGAGTGAATGGTGTTCCGTTTATCCACACCTCCACGTCGGGTTCGGTTAGCAAAACCATGTCATCAATTACAGATTTATTCGATATAGGTCGCCAGTTGCTAAGGCCAATTATCGGTTGTGTGACATCATATTCTACTGCTAGACTGGTCGAATTCCATAACATCCCATGATCTAGAATTGAAACATCATGGAAATGCCATCCCTCTGAGGCAGACATTGTTCCATTCATCCAAACCTCTCGTAATGTATCATTGTAGAGTTCTAATCTAGATTCATTAGAAAGATTAGAATCAGGACCATTTAGGAAATACCATTCTATCGTTCGATTTGATATATTTCCGCTATTCGTTTCAATCTCAACAGTTACATTCCGTAATTCTGAGACACCAGATTGAGTCCAATTTAAGCTTGTAAGATTGAAACCATTATCTGTATCTAAGATATGAAGGCTCACTTGTCGGGTAACATTCGTTCTCGTACCATTATCTGGAATTGTAAAATCCAATAATGGGGCTGCTTCAATCAATGTATACGTGTACTTGAGCCGGATTTCGGCTCCACCTTCAAGAGTCAAGTCAATCGTTCCTGACCAAATCCCAGAATGTTCGGGACGAGCCATCGATAAATTAAGTATCCAAGCAGATTCAGGTATTTCTCCATTCAAATCATTCGAACCATTTGGCCAAGTATTGAGAATACCTAAATCAGTGATTTCTGAAATATTTTCAACATTTAGGCCAGAGTTAGGACCACTTTCAGCAACTGTATCTATCTTCAATTGGAATGTACCATTTCCATTGCCTGTATCGAATCCATGGATTGCCACAAACCAAAGGCCATCTTGAGGAGAGTCAATATGCGCGTACTCATCCGAATTGAACTGTCCAGAACTCGCTTTTTCTTCATTTCCAAAATCCATCAATCCATTACCATTCTCATCATATCCAATATAGAGATCTAAATCAGGAATATTCCTACTAAGAGTTGAAACAGACAGTTCTGCAAGATTCAATGCATTGAACGAATGTATGTATGATGCAGTGGTATGGTCATCTGGAATATCCTGACTTACTGTCTGACCACTAAGTAATGTAGGCTGACTCCATCCGACTGCATCAGCAGATACAATATCAAGATCCATAGTAGCTCCAATCCGTACTGATTCATTTCTATCCCCGTATCTCCAATCATCGACTGAGCAGCCTAATCCTCCATCCAATGGAGCAATAATGCCTACATCAATTGTGAGTGGATTGTCGTTCGTAGCAACTCCATGTATGGCTGAATGTAACATGACATGTTTCACCCCTGGACTCGATGATGCCGTCAGAAATTCATGTGACTCGCCCGTATTGGTCTCATAGGTGTATATCCCACTTCCAGCATGTTTGTTGGCCGAACTGGATTCTAGTTTCATCGTTCTTGACCCATATGCGGTTGGGTCGAATACTCCGTATGGGTGATATGTCTCAGACATCCAATGGACATCAACATCTGTGTAGATATTATCATCCCAATCAACATCTATCAATGCGGTTCCATTGGTGGTATATCCACTAGGCCAATCGATACTGAACATTTTCCAATCACCGGATTCAGCCCTCCAGCCCCATCTTTGAGCACCTTGAATCCATGTCTCTTCATACAGCGTTTGATTAGTCATATTTCCATCCAATGGCTTCGGATTACTTTGGAATGATCCAGTATATGCTATATTGGAAATAATTGGCCACATCCATTCCATAGTCGAATTTTCAACAGAGGTATTCCAACTCATTTTGATTCCATGCTGTCGAAGTCCAGAATCTGCCCCATTTGGAACATTTATTGAAACATTGATTTGAGAAGATGAATTTGAGGGAATTGAGAAATTTGAAGGAACTGATACCCAAGAATCATTCACACTTCCAAATGCTGTCCAATCTATCTCAATAGGCAATGGATCAATATGATTGGTACGGACATTTTCTCTCCATACTGCTAGCAACAATCCATCATCTGATTCTTCGAGTGGCATTCCCATTCTAACTTCTGCCTGACCTGATCCGTAATTATGCTCTGTTAACATTGCAAACTCGTTATTTGATTCAGTCCATTCACCTGAATCAACAAATAAATCACCGTCTTGATCATCATGAAATAATCCATCACCATCACGATCAGTCCATCTCCATAGTCGAAGATGTAAATTATTCTCAGATTGACTATTATGATCCCCATCATATCCAGCACCATCCATTGCAGCTCTAGCCCGAACGAGAGTAGTAGAATTTGGTAATGTGAAATTGGTATCATTTTCAATGTGTATTGGAATTAGAATATCGGGGGTCCCTGACTGATAACCGTCCCAAGTAGCATTTGGCGTACTTTCTGTGCTATTCCAATTCATAG
>DASCRU010000036.1:0-4516 GCA_034400015.1 Candidatus Thalassarchaeaceae archaeon
AATCAATTGCAGTTTCACTACAAATCCATTCTTCAGGTGGCCTTAGGCCTTTGACTACATCTGAAAGTACAATGAAAAGTGCTACCACTACACCCATTAGAGCTTCTCCAGCAATCAACCCCGCAGAAAGTAGAACTCCTCTATCATGGGTTTTCTTCACAACTTTTTCTGCTTCTTCAGACATTGGTTCTACCAAGTCTCCATCAGTTCGTAGTCTAGCAGTACCTAGAAGGAGTGCAGCAATTACTCCACCAATCATGATGCTCGAAGAGAGTTGTAGTGGGAGATAAATTCCAATCGCTACGGACATGACTGGTAATTTCTTCCAAATTAGGAATCCAGCGATAATGACTCCAAGGGTGACCATTGGGAGATTGATACTTCCACCGAATACACCTTGGATAATTGCACCAATCAGTTCAGCCTGAGGTGCCAGTAGTGCTCCATTGCATGCTTCTGCTATGAGGGCAGGGTCAGTTGGAATTTCGCCATTTAACGCCGGCGGATCGGCGTAGCAGGCGGTTTTGGTTATTCTGAAGGCCCTATGCAAGAGAATTACAGTGAATGGAGCAACGATGGCTCCAACAAGTACTCCTACCGTTTCACCTAGTTGTTGCTTCCATGGTGTTGCCCCAACTAAATAGCCAGTTTTCAAATCCTGCATTACATCTCCAGCAATTGCAGCGTTTACTGCCACGACCGATGCGATAAGCAGAGTTGCATACATCAATTCTTCAGTTTCCATCCCCATCAATAAGTCGCCTACAATCCAGACAATCAATGAGGTGGCCATTAGAGTTGCAATTGTCATTCCAGATACTGGTGAGTTGGATGAACCTACAACCCCTGCAATGTATCCTGCTACTGCGCTAAAGAAGAAAGCAGCAACTGCCAAGAAAAGAGCACCAACAAATGCTAGAACAATGTTTCCGATACTATACCAGTAGAAAAGGAATGTAAGAAATGCAATGAACCCAGCGACATAGAATGTTGTTCTAATGTCGATATCCTGTTCTTCACGAGCAACTGGCCCCGAACCATCATCTTTTGCTGCATGGATTGCTTTACCTACTCCACTTGCAATTGTGCTGCGCATCGACCAAAGAGTATAGATCCCACCAACAACCATTGCTCCTACGCCAACGAATCTGATGTGTTGAGACCATAGGGACATGAATGCATCTGCTGGTTCCATTCCAACTGGCCAACCTTGTAGGATTCCAAGAATAGGGACCAAAACAACGAATCCGATTACTCCTCCCAAGAAGATGAAAGAAGCGATTCGAATACCTACAATATATCCTACAGATACCAATGCAAGACTCATTTCAAATCCCATGTATAGGCGAGTACCTAGGAAATCAATGGCTCCCGAAAGGTGAGGTTCACCATGTTTACCAATTATTTTGAATCCTTTAGTTACCCATCCATACATGGCTCCAAGTCCCAAAGCATAGATGATAGCAGTCATTCCTGCCCCTCCCTTTTCCCCAGCTACGAGGACTTCACGACAGGCAACACCTTCTGGATAAGGGAGATTTTCTTCAACGATGAACACTCTACGTAATGTAATCGTAAACATGGTTCCTAGAATGCCCCCAAATACAGCAATTATGAATGTCTCAAGTAGACGCATTTCCATTCCCATTACTAGAAGTGCGGGAACTGTGAAAATTACACCCGCAGCTAATGATTCTCCTGCACTAGCCATTGTTTGTACGAGGTTATTTTCTAGAATACTTACGTCTTTGAGTCTCATTGATCGGAGAATAATCATGGACAATACTGCTGCTGGAATCGATGCACTAACAGTCATTCCCAGTTGAAGGCCAAGATATGTATTTGCGGCTGTGAGGAGTGCTCCAAGTATTACACCAATTATCAGAGCTCTCAAAGTGAGTTCATGAGCAGACGAACCATCGTTGCCAAATTCGATGATACCCCGCTCCTCCATGGTGATTGCACTGGGGTGCACTTGATGACTTCTGCGATTGGTGACATGCCGGGGGAGGATGAAATACCCCTCCTGTTTAGGGTGATGAATGGGCGGCCCCGAGTTGTCTACTACTGAGGCCGAACGCCACCCAGATTGGCATTCTAAAACAGTAGAAGAAGTGATGTCGAGTCTAGGGACATCAAAAGACGGTTTATCCGGTTCTGAGGCTCTCAAACGTGCTGGAACATTTGGCCCCAATAAACTAGATGAGGTTGAACCACCACATTGGTTTTGGAAACTATTGGATCAATATAGAGATGCGATGGTGTATCTTCTTCTTTTTGCAGCAGCACTTGCATTTTTCTTTGAACCTGACGATAAAACAACTCCAATATTCATTATTATCGCATTGAGTTTGAATGGAGTTTTCGGATTCATGCAGGAGGCAAAGGCTGAACGAGCAATGGATTCTCTGAAAGAAATGCTGGTTGGTTCATCCATAGTAATGCGTGAAGAGAAGGATATCAGAGTGACTACTGAGGAACTAGTTCCCGGTGATCTTATTTTCTTGGAAGAAGGGATGAACATACCTGCTGACGTTCGCCTTTTTGAAGTAAATAATTTCTCAATTAATGAGTCTACATTGACTGGAGAATCTAATTCGGTTTCTAAGTACACCGAATCTTTGGATAAGGATTTGATGCTAGCAGACAGGAAGAATATGGCCCATATGGGGACAGTTGTTGCAACTGGACGTGCATGTGGATTTGTTGTCCATACTGGAATGTCTACTCAGTTGGGTCGACTTGCATCTGATCTTGCAGATGTTGAGACGCCAAAGACGCCATTGGAATACAAATTGGAAACATTGGGTCGTTTCTTAGGTTATGTTGCCGTCTTCGCAGCTCTCTTGCTCATGTCGTTAAACTTGGCACAGGCGTATTTCGGTGGTTTACGAGGCGACTTACTATGGGAAGAAGTATCTGCCCAGTTCTTGCTTGCAGTTGCAATATTTGTTGCAATTGTTCCAGAAGGTCTGCCGATTATCCTGGTAATTACACTCTCAATTGGTATGCGAAATATGGCGCGACATCGTGCCATTATTCGTCGGATGAAAGCAGTAGAAACATTGGGAAGTACTACAGTAATTTGTTCCGATAAGACTGGTACATTGACTACCGGTGAAATGACAGTCCGGGGTTTGTATTATGATGGGCGTTCATTCGAGGTCACAGGTAGTGGGTTTAATCCAAATTTAGGTGGGTTGAAATCGAAAAAGAAAAACCTCAAAGAATCTGAAATGGCTGAATTAAAGGCAACATCTCCATTCAGGTGGGTAATAGGGAGTTTGATTCTTGCTCAGAATAGCAATGTACGCCAAATTGGAAAGAAATGGAAGGGTGTAGGGGATCCAACAGATACTGCATGTGCGGTTTTAGGATGGAAATTAGATTCATCGGTCGATGAATATCGAAAGAAGAACCCGCGTTTCCGAGAGTATCCTTTTGACAGAACTAGAAAGAGAATGAGCGTAATCCATGAATTTGAAGGTGAAAGACGGTTGTTTTCTAAGGGTGCATTGGGTGATTTACTACAGATATGTGATCGTACAGTGGTTGATGGCAAAATTGTGCCGATGACCCGAGATCTATCGAAGAGAGTGCAGGCAATTAATGCAGGATATGCGAGTAAATCTCTCCGAATTCTTGGTTTAGCTACACGTGTAATTTCAGAAGATGAAGATTTAGAAAATGTTGAATCCGTTGAATCCGGATTGGTTCTACTAGGAGTTATTGGAATCTCTGATCCTCCAAGGCCAGAGGTTCCTGAGGCGATTTCAACATGTCACCAAGCAGGAATTAGAGTGATTATGATAACTGGAGATCATAAATCTACAGCAGAATCAATTGGATCAGAAATAGGGATTTATGGAGACGACCATCTTTCAATTCATGGAACGGAATTAAGGGATATGTCTGATGAGGAATTAGATGCGATTCTCGATAGAGTAGCAATTTTTTCTAGAACAACTCCGGATCAAAAACTTCGTATTGTATCTCGACTACAACATTTGGGCCATGTTGTTGCAATGACCGGTGATGGCGATAATGATGCTCCGGCTCTTTCTCAATCTAATATTGGGATTGCAATGGGTCGTGCAGGTACAGATGTTGCTCGAGATGCATCCGATATGGTATTGCAAGATGATGATTTCTCATCCATAGTTAGCGCTGTTGATGAAGGGAGGAGAATATATCAGAACATCAGAAATTTCGTCCGATATCAGATTAGTACCAATGTTGCAGCTGTTGCATTGATTATATTCACAACGATGCTTTTTGATTGGGAATTTCCATTAACGGTTACACAATTACTCGTGATTAATATCTTGATGGATGGTCCTCCTGCGGTTGCATTAGGGGTCGAACAACAAGCGACGGATGTCATGAAAGAACCTCCTCGCCCATTGGATGAAACATTACCAACTTCTACCGATGCGCTCTTGATTATGTTCCTTGGACTAATTATGGTGATTGGAACTGCCAGTGTATTCTACTTTGCAGGTGGAGGAATAATCTC
>DASCRU010000037.1:0-4123 GCA_034400015.1 Candidatus Thalassarchaeaceae archaeon
TTCCACTTGTTTTTATTGCGACCTTGGCTGCAGAAGAAGTAACTGTATTCAATGAATTTCGTTCAAGAATTTGCATGTAAGATACTGCAAGGGAGTCATCAGAAAGAGCAACAATATCTGCATATCGTCCACTTTCTGCATCTTCATCTATTGTGGTTCGTTGGCTTGAAGTGCCATCGAATGAAAAGTGAATAAGATTACAATCATTAGAATCGTTATTGTTGGTTCCAGCAACCATGTCACAAGAATTGGTTCCTTTTTCATATCCTTCAAACATGACCATTTGATGAGTACCATCAGAAGTGGTTGCTGATTCTAGATATGCAAAGTCGTCTGTTTGGGTGCTCAATTCTCCTTGAATCCACTCACACCCATGGTTATCGATTCTTCTTGTAGGTGATGATCCGAGACATCGATCTACTGCATCAACAACTCCATCTCCATCTTCGTCTTGCCCCGGAGTTGCAACAATCAGATCTTCTTCAGTAGCGTCATAGAACGAGAAAATTTCCTCATCATTTGAATCTAGAACCATATCGATAAAACTCCCAACATTTCCTGAATCAGCTACTGTCACGACCTCGTAACCACTGCTAACTTCACGCATCAGAATAGCATCCTCTGCCGCATCATCATACCATGCAATCTTTTGTTTACCATCTGAATCGAACATTAGTTGGATATACATTCCATCTGAATCTCCATCGTGAATTCGTTCTGTATTCCATCCCCCACTTCCTGAAGTAGCCAACCAAACACTTTCTCCACCAAACCAACTTCCGCTGTAGTTCTGATAGGCTATGTGCAATGTGCCTGCGGTATCAAAAGCCCCTGATAGCCAATAGTATTCTGTGCTATCTCCTGTTGCATTAGAGACTACAGTATTCATTGTCCAACCTCCTGGCGTAAGAACAGCATGTCGAATGAATTCATTGTACCATGCTCTCTCAATGCTGCCATCTATTGGACTGTATGATGCTTGAATTTGGAAACCACTGTATACGACATTTAGGGCTCCTGAATCATCAATTAGAAGATCACTCCACCGCCCCACCTTTGAATTTCCAGAGTATTCTTCTGCTTCTCCATCTCCATTATCAATGATTTCAGTACTCCATTGCCCACTCTCGAATTTTGAATATGCTAAATCATCATCTCCAGTCAAATAGGTATAGTGTTCTCCTCCATTAGCATCGATTTGGAATCCAATTCTTCCTTCGTTGCCATCGTATGGCCCCTCATTCCCAGTATCTTCTCCTGGAGCAACAGTAGATGTTGACCATGATGAACCATCAAACCGTGAAATTCGAAGAATATGTTCAGAAGCATCGAAATGAGCAATTCTAGGATTTCCAGATGAATCAATTTGTAAATTTGCTAATCTTCCAGTAGATCCGAAAGTGTAAATCTGTTCACTATTCCAATAACCTGCAGCATTATTGGTAACCCACAAATCGCTGTCTTTCGTGTGTGCAACCCAAAGGGTTCCATCCGGCGCTTGCTCAATACTGGAATGAGAACCAGCATTTCCTAAACTATCTGCTCTATCTTGAAGCCAAGCAGTCGCTCCACTTCTAGCAGAAGTATCCGACTTCCCTTCTTCTTGTATTGATGAAAATTGGCTATTGTCTAATATTGCTATTGTAGTCGAAACTAGCATCAGCAGGACGAGGATGAGAGACGTTCGGCGTAGGTCCATGCCACTGTACGGTGAGTAAGAGGTGTTGAACATTTTCGCGATTGTTATTCAGCAGAAATCCGAATTAATCGAGTGGTTCGATACCCCTGCAACGCTTTCATGTACTTTTTTTCTTGGAATTCTAGGTCTAGATTTGAATCTCCTGTATCTATTCTAAGAGTATTGAGAGTTGCTAATTTAGCCGGTGTAACGATTGCCAATATGTTGTCTATTCCTATTGAACGAATAACAGTTGGAGATAATTGCAGATTTCCTCTCCCAATCAGAAATCCTTGTCCCCCCATCGGAGATAGAAGTGTCAGGATTCTAGCATTTTCTTTGAATTGTGATTTATGTTGTTTTATCACTTCTATCAATTGTTTTTCATCTAAATCTGTGCCTTTGTTTTCTTTTCCGAGAGTCACATCAATTCCTAACACTGTGATTGTGAATCCAATTGATTCACCAATTGTTCGCAATGTACCCCCACTCCCCCAGATTACCAGAGTTTCCGGATTATCTTCTAACGTCTCACGTATATGTTCTGCAAGCCCTTCTAGGATTTCAATTTCAGAAATCCTTTCAATGCGTTGTTTTGAACCTTGCATCCAGCGAGGGCTTCCGGGACTCATGGCTTCAGCGTACATTTTAACCACCCATTCACCTTCACGATAGAGAGTCTCATCTAGATCCATTACTTCCGTTTGAGCAACGAGTAAGTCCCCTGAAAACCAAGCTGCAAATACTTCTGCAGTGGATCTTGGCGAGGCTCCAAAACTTCCACTATGCATTTTCACCCCTGCAGGAACTCCAAGTATGGGTGTTGAAGAAGAATCGATATCTTCCAATGTTCCAATGATATCTCTTGTAGTTCCATCTCCACCTGCATAGAGGATTAGTTCAACATTCTGTTCGATTAGAGTTTGAACTACCTCAATAGTATCAGTTGCGGAAGTGGAATCTGGAGTATCACAAATATGAGTCCATTGTCCAACATTCTTCATTTCTTCAGGAATCCATTCATCCCCCATTCTTCCTTTTGGAAGAAACCAGTGTATATCCTCCCAAGAAATCGAAGATAATTGAATTATTGAACTCAGGTGTTCGAATGATTCTCTCATTCTAGGGCCTGCTCGGTCTTCTGCACCCTTTGATCTAGCAATTTCTGCCATGCCATCAGACCCCTTCAATGCTAGACGTCCACCTAGGCCTGCATCGGGGTTCACAAGTACCCCGATTCGCCGTTCCATATATCTCTCAAAGAGACATTGAACATCAAGGCTCGGTTTCATTGGTTGTGACCGTGAATCTATATTCTATCATTTCTTGAATCAAATATGGAGGATTGGAAACGTCGCAGGTTGTCAATTCTCTTGTTTACTGGAATCACTTTGGGATGGATGGTTCTTTGTTACATTGCTTGGGTGGCTAGTGGATGTAAACCATTCATGCCATTCATTTCTGATTTTGATTTATTTGAACCAGGAGATACACTATTTACACTGGGGACTTTCTTTACTTCTGTCACTGTTGTATGGATGATGATTGAAATTCAACTATTCAATCGTGAGAGATTGATAGAAAAGCAAGTTGGTTGGGGATGGCATATTCTAAATCATGCTGCATTGTTACCTGGAATGGTTGCAGCTTATTCCACATACATGGTTGGTCAGACGCCCTGGAATGTAGATGGATATATGCATGGAAGTTATGCATTCGAGATTTTCTATAAGGGAATTTATTGGTGTGTAATGGCAAACATCGTAACTGCAAGAATCCATTGGGGAAGCCCTACCCTTAGTCGAATTCTTGTTGCTAGGGGAGCGCCTTGTATTGCTGCAATAGTAGGGCTTTGGCAAATGCTCACGAATCAAGCATCTGTTTGGACCGAGGGTTTCGACTGGGAGGCTTGGAATCAAGGTCCTACCGATATGATGGAATTTTGCACATCTAGACAGCATCCTGCATTGGAGGTAGCAGCAGCATGGGAATTTGTTCTCTGCCTTGGTATTGTTTTCACTGTCTTCAGTTTCTTACTAGATCTTCAACCATCACCCGAATTCTCTCCAGAAGAAGAATAGAATTTGAGGGTTGGATTGAAGACGAAGTGAATCTTCCGAAGTCTCATGTCGGGCGGAGATGACAGCAATGTCATGACCATAGAAGATGCCTTCGCCAAGACTCTTGCAGACATGGAAGAAGCTCGTGAACAACTCGATTCAGTTCCGGTTCCAGAACCAATAGATACCAATCCTCCTTCTTTAGTTTCAGCATTTGAAGCAGGAATTCCTGAAGTAGATGCAGAGAATCCAACTCCTACTGTACCCTTAGACACACCAATATCTGATTCTCCTCCATCAGGGCCTCCGATGGGGGCTCCTCCAGCCGGTCCTCCGATGATGGGTCCTCCGATGATGGGTCCTCCGATGGGGGCTCCTCCAGCCG
>DASCRU010000038.1:0-3559 GCA_034400015.1 Candidatus Thalassarchaeaceae archaeon
TGGAACTAGCATCTTTAGCCATTTATGTTCTTGTTGCTTTCATGAAGGAAGAAAGAACCAGTGGAGAGGCTGCAACCAAGTATTTCCTTACTGGTTCTGTATCTAGTGCTGTAACTCTGTATGGAATGTCTCTTCTCTACATTTGGAGTGGTTCTACTTTTGATTATGCATCTGCTACCCTCAGCCTCACAGGCCCTCAAGGTTTGGCAGCTAGTTGGGCTGCAATGGATACATTGGAACCATTGGCAGCTATTGGTTTTGGAATGTTACTAGTGGGCTTTGGATTCAAGGTTAGCGCCGTCCCATTCCATTTCGCTGCACCTGATGCATATTCTGGAACTTCATCACCAATGGCATCTATTCTCGCAACTGCATCCAAAGCAATGGGCTTCGCAGCTCTTCTACGAATCTTGGTAGTGATGGCTGGTCCAGAGGCTGGTTCTCCTGCATTCTGGCTACCTCTTTTCGGTCTTCTTTCGGTGGTAACAATGACATGGGGCAATCTTGCAGCTCTTTCAACTGAGAATCCAAAGAGAATGTTAGCATATTCGAGTGTCGCTCATGCTGGATATCTCCTTGCAGCGATTGCAGCGATTGGTTCTGGAATGGCCGATGAATCGACGAATCAAATCTTGATTACAGCGGTTATATTCCATCTTCTCGTTCTAGCCTTCTTCAAATCAGGGGCATTCTTGGTTCTAACAATGACTGAGATTAAGGGGGATTCATCTTCAATGGAATCCTTGCATGGCCTTGGTCGAAGAGATCCGATTATTGCTGTAGCTATGTTTGTGTTCATGCTAGCCTTAGCAGGAGTACCTCCTCTCTCCGGCTTCCTTTCTAAATTCCTTGTGATAGACGGAATAATTTCTGCTAGTACAGGGAGTGGATCGATGACTGCAACTGGTGCAATTGATTGGTTGCAAAGTGTTCATTGGGTGTTCTGGCTTGCTATTTCCATGGCATTAAACAGTGCTTTATCTCTATTCTATTACTTACGAATTGGTCAAGTCATGTTCTTTGAGAAGGCCAAGAGTATCTTGCCTCTTCCCGATGCCCCAATGATTCGAATCACAGTTATTCTCTGTCTTATTCTTACCCTAATTTCTGGTTTAGGTCCATTCAGCCAGACTCTAGTAGATATGGCGACGATGGCAGCACAACACCTCCTCAAGGTTTGAGCCGTTCCTTGACCGTTGCTGTTTTTAGTAGGTGGTCCGCAGGTCGTCTTCAATGGCACGCGGTCGAGAGGAGAAGGTGGACGAGGAACTCCTCGCCCAAATGGAGTCTGGAGACGGCTCTACTCGAATCCGAGTTCCTCTCCCGAAACGAAAAGTGAACGAGATGTTTGCAATTGCGGATCAGATGTTAGGGGGTCGAAGAGTTCGTGCCATATGTGAAGATGGCGAAGTTAGAATTGCCAGAATTCCTGGTAAGATGCGTCGTAGACAATGGGTTCGAGAAGAGGACCTGATTGTGGTTCAACCATGGGAATATCAAGATGATCGAGCTAATGTAATAACACGATATAGTAAGACACAAGCAATGTATCTTTCTCGTAAGGGGCAACTTCCTGCTATTGTTGATGTGTTTGGTTCAGGTGATGATGCAGTTGACCTTGGAGATGATAGCGGAATCTTTGAGGGCTCATTCGAGGAAGAAGAGCCTTCTATTGAATCCGAAGATGAAGAAGATATGCTTTCTTCGGATGATTCAGAAGAAGAAACAGATCCTGAACCAGCAGCAGAACCCCTACCCTCTCGTGATGATGATTTAGATGACGATGATGACGGTGACATAGACTCATTTTTCGGTTAGGTGGTCCCAGTGACCGAAGATGACGAAATCGATGATGAAATCGATGTTAGATACATGCATGGAGAAGGTGGATCATCGACTGAGTGGATGGATCAACCAAAAATGAAGAAGATGTTCCAAGAGATTGAACATCGACTCCAAGGTGTACTAGGAACAGGACAATATGATTGGGTAGATCGACGAGTGTTCGATCAGGTATTCGATCAATCTACACTTCTATCTATTTACAAATTAATGCGTAAAGGGGTAATAGATACAGTTGAGTTTCCAATTGCACGTGGTAAAGAAGCTCATGTCTTCTATGCAACTAGTATTGATGGGCCCCGTGCAGTGAAGATTTTCCATACAAGCAATGCTGTGTTCAAAGGATTGACCAAATACATCGAGGGTGATCCTCGTTTTGGAGGATTGAAACGTCGTCATAGGGAATTAGTCACAATTTGGGTGCGAAAAGAATTTCGTAATTTGAAACGATTGGAAACCTCTGGGCTTCGCGTACCTTCTGCTTTTGAAGTGCATAGAAATGTTCTCGTAATGGAATATCTAGGTTCAAATGTGGCCCCTAGTCCACGTCTTCGTGATATTTCTGTTGAGAACCCAGAGGCAGTTTTTGATGAATTACTAAATTTTATTCAAGTGGCCTGGAATGATGCGGATTTGGTACATGCCGATTTATCTGAATACAATGTTCTTTGGCATAATGATGAACCTTGGATTATTGATGTAGGACAAGCAGTAAAATCAGCACATCCCAATTCCCAGGAATTTTTGATTCGAGATGTCCGAAATATTTGCAATTGGGCCACCAAAAAGGGAGTTGATGCACCTTTTGAGGAAACCTTGCTACGTGTTTTAGAGGGAGACTCTCCATCGAAATTAAGTGGATAAGTCGTGGGCGGTGAATCAATGGAGTTGATGGCAAGAATCTCGAAGGACCGAATCGGTGTCCTGATTGGTAAATCTGGAGAGACAAAGTTAGAGATTGAGAAATCTGCTAATTGCACCTTACATGTCGACTCAAATACTGGAGAGGTGTTTGCAAAATGGTCGGACGAATCGGATCCAATTATACAAATGAAAATGCCCGATGTAATCAGAGCAATAGGTCGTGGCATGGCCCCAGCTCGTGCGATTCGTTTGCTAGAAGATGATGTCCATCTCAAGATGTACGACATCCGTGAATGGGTTGGACGGCAACCAAATCAAATCAAAAGAATGAGGGGCAGAATCATTGGCCGAAATGGACGAATTCGTGAACTTATAGAAGAATTGAGTGGAGTAGAAATTGTTGTCTATCGTTCTACAGTTGTGATTGTCGGTGATTTAGATTCACTCGCTGTTGGTTCAGCGGCCTTAGAAAAAGTACTTGCTGGAGCAGAACATGGTACAGTACTAAAGTTCCTAGAAAACGAACGTCGTCGTCAAAAGGTTGACCGCCAAACATTGGCAATGCATGATGAACGCAAATTAACAGAGTCTACTGGTTTCGATGCTCTTGTCCCAGGTCTTGCTGCAGCTAGAGAAAGAAGGAATGAACGTAGATTCAAGGCTTCTCAAGTTGATCCTGAGGATGAAGAGGCAGTACAAGAACTGATGAAATTGGCAGAGGACGAGTCAATTGTCTGGGAAGAGGAATGAATTATTTCTCTTTTGATGATCTCATTGTCCAAATCATCCATCCAGATACTGCAATCAGTAGGAATAATGCTGGCATGAAACTTGTGACCGCGCCGATAGAACT
>DASCRU010000039.1:0-8282 GCA_034400015.1 Candidatus Thalassarchaeaceae archaeon
TTTGGATAGTGACGGGCAACATCAACCCGAGGATATTCCGTTGGTTCTTGATGCTCTCAATGAAGATGGAATTGATGTTGTCATAGGTTCTCGTTTTATGGATGAAAGTAAGAGAACATCCATGCCACTTTATCGAAGATTGGGAATTTCAATGATAAATACTGCATCCAATCTTACTAGTGATTTAGGAGTAAAAGATACTCAAAGCGGGTTTCGCGCTTTCTCAAAGCGGGCATTGAATCTTCTTGCGTTTGAAAATGAAGGTATGGAATCCACATTGGAAGTACTCGATCAGTGTAAAGAGAAAGGGATTATGGTCAGTGAGGTACCGATTTCTGTTCGATACGATGTACCTAAATCATCAACATACTCTGCATTTGGACATGGATTCACAGTCCTAACATATGCATTGATTTCACTTTCTCACAAGAAACCGATGCTCGTCTTTGGCGTTCCAGGAATGGGATTGTTGGTTTCTGGCACAACAATTGGGTTAGGCATGCTCAATTCTGTAGAGGAATTAACCGATGGAACGATCGCACTTTCAGTAGGTCCAGGTTTGACTGGTGCATGGTTAGCAATGTTGGGCATTTCTTTGGTTTTCTCAGGATTGGTATTGCATGGTGCTAGGTCACTAATGCGAAGAGTGGTAATGCAACGTATTCGCTCTATCTGAGTGACATCTTCCGAACGCTTGATGTTGGTTCTTTCAGTCGACGGCTCATGTCCAATGAGGACACGGAGGTTTCTGACGATGGAATCTCCATAGGTGAGATTGCTGAGAATTTGAGCACATCCACGTTTTGGCTCACATTTATTGCATTTCTATCGAACCTCAATGAAAGGTTTCGTGAAACACGATCTCAAATTTTCGGCGAATCATTTTCACGACTAATTATTGCTATCAAAGCATTCCGAAAATCATTCTACAACTTTGTGTATGGTCGGATTATCCAAGCACCTGCATTTATTTTGATAATTTTACTTATTTCTTCAGCAGTAATGGGAAATTCAGCAAAGGATTTCCAACAACAGATCAATGGGGATGTAGAGGTGTATTTGCCTGATGGGGCTAACTCAACAGACTTATTATTGGAAGTCAGAGAGCAATGGTCTACAGACATTGTTCTTCTCTATATTCACACTAATAATGCAATAGATGATGGGGCATCTCGAGGAAATGAAAATATTACAGATGTGAATATCCTTACCCAAATTAGTTGGATTGAAGGAGATGATATGAATTCAAATGCTGGGGGATACAAACATGGATTGGATAGAAATAAATCAGATAGAGGAATTGAAGATGGAGTAGTTTGGATTTTATCTCCTGCTCAAATTATCAAAGAAGCAAATAGTTCAGCAAAGAGATTTAATTGTGCGATGGAGAAATATCAGATTCCAAATCTAGACCCTAATCAATGTCCTGTGACAGAACAGACTCCATACGACGGATATTCAATACCTGATGATCAAGATGTTATCGATAATTTTGTTGAAAGTGCCGGTCCTTTACTTTCTAATTTCGTACGTGATACCAATGGAGATGGTATTTGGGATACTGCCGTTGTTGTAATGGGAATTAGATTTGATATGGAAGGCACCGATATCAATGCTAGACCCGATCCTAAGGGTAAGACCGATGAAAATCCCAGTGGCCAAATCAAGGACCACAAAGCGTTCATTGAGCATACACAGGAATTGTTGGATTCTTGTGGTCTACCACTTTGTATGCGCCAATATACCGAACCTCTCTCATCGATAAACGAAACTAGAATGCAATCTATATTGCCGAGGGATGCAATAACAATAACTGGATTAACTCCAGTACTTCATGATGTTTCAGAAGCCGTATATGATGAGTTAATCGAAGTAATGTTGCCATTGAGTGGGGTCTTTGTGGCTTTGACGATGATGGTACTTCATCGAAGTCCTAAAGTGGTAATTATTTGTGGAACTCCAATTCTCTTTAGTTTACTTATCACCTTTGGAACTACAGTACTTCTCGATATTGAGTTGACTCCCATGATAATATCTGCAGGACCAATTTTGGTAGGTCTTGGAGTTGATTATGCCCTTCATTTGACCAATAGAATTGAAGAGAATCGTAATGACATTCTCGACGAACATGCTCAATTGATGTGGGATGCTGAGAGAGATGGCCAACAGATTGAACCAATGAATCCATGGGATGAAGAGTTGTATCTTGAGGCGACTGTTGCTGCTGCTGAGACAAGTGGACATGCAATTATGCTTTCAGCATTTACGACAATTATCGGTTTCAGTGTTTTGACGTGGACTGAATTAGTTCCAATTCGTCCTATGAGAACTGTTGGAACTACGTTATTATTGGGCATTTTTATTACATTTATTTTGTCTTTAATAATGGTCCCTGCTCTTGCATATATTCTGAGATATAGGAAAGGTAGGAGTTCAGCTACCGACAATCTTTGGTCCAAAGTAGGACAGATTCCTCTTCGAGCAACATGGACTGTACTGATTGTTTCTTTCTTAGTTACGGCTGTAGGAGCTTACTACCTTGAAGAAGAATTAGGTAAGGACATTACAGGAGCTTCCTCTGAGGTGCCCCCTGGCTTGGTTACATACGAAGCATTAGCAGAGTACAGTAGAGTGTTTGAGGGAGGGCAAACGAATATGTTTATTGTTGATGCAACTGATAGAGGTCGACTGAATGACACTGCCCCCATACGAGACCTGCCAGTATTGGATGCAATTGATCGAATTCAGGTTGAGGACATTGATACTGTAGATAATACTACATCGATATCGTTAGTAACTATTTTGAAATCAATTCCAGTTTCAATCCCTAATCCTGTAACTCAAGATGAGATATATTCAGACACCTTGTGGGGGATTTTACATTCTGAATGTTGGGATAATCCTGCAGCCGGACCTGAATGTCCATTTTATCTGTTGACTACTAGGGATACTATGGTGAATGTAGCATTGGATACATTATCTCCTGAAGTGCGTTCAATGTTGATGAATGCAGATTCAGGATTTGGTGAAACTAAGACATTGGTATATGTGAATCAACCATACATCTCATTAGGTGATGCGGGAAAACTCAGAGAAACAATTGATGAAAGATTAACTGGGAATCAATGTATTGATGGAGATGCAAAGCGGTGTACTGCAGTTGGTATGGATGGAGTAGAGAACACTCTTTTAACAGGTGGATTGCCAGTTTCATTGGATATTAATTCTGGAATTCACGAAGCACAATCAGAAACTACAATTGCTACTATGATTGTTTTACTCTTTGTAATGTCTATTCTTTTTGCATCTCCTAGGTTGGCCGCTTTTACGATGATTGCAGTTGGAGTGGTAGTCTTATGGCAGCCATTATTGATGCGTTTTGGTGGAGGAGTAAATGTCAATGTTTTCACTGCGATGATAGGAACGATTGTATTCGGAATTGGTGTTGATGATTCGATACATATTGTTGATCGTATTACTGATGAGAAGGAGACGCCTGGTGGCGTCTCCAAAGCTGTGGAGAAGACTGGCCAGACTATCTTTGAGACTACAGCAACAACCTCAGCAGGGCTTGCTGCAGGCCTTTTCGTAAGTATTCCTGGTCTCAGAAATTTCTTTGTATTGATGATGTTACTGATAATCCTAGCATTATTTACATCAGCGATATTACTTCCTAGTATGCTTGTTGGGACAAAGAAAGCGATGCATCGATTAAAGGGTCTGCCAGGTTCATGGACAGATGATGATAGAGTAATAGTTGAAGGGGAAATGCCGGTTGATGCAACGATATTACAAAAATAGTAGAAATTAGTTGAGGGTGCAGGGAGTAAGCCCCTTTCTGTTCACCTTACGGCTGGTTGCATTCAACTTAGCATCCGACCCGTCCCTCGGCGACGCACGTCGACGGGACTGTTTGGACTTGCTCCAGTGTGGATGTTCGTTCCATCTGTGCACGGGCGACCTCGTCCTTTCGGATTCATCGCACACACCCGCGACAGTTCGTTTCTGCTACATTGCCGACCCTCTCGGGTCCCCGGCGTAAACCGGGACACTTGCGCCGTGGAGAGGGGACTTTCCTCAGTGTTTAGCACTGTCAGCAACCCTCCTGCTCCCTCATCTAGGGGCGTAATGTTCGATGATTTGAATCGCACGGTTGTAAAATTCAGTTTTGAGCGTTAGCTTCACGCCACCAGTCGACGATTTGTTCGTGACTGTATCCTTGTTGTGCCCAGTACTGATACGTTTTCGTATCCATCCCTGTAAGTCTAGAATCGCCATGAGTCTCTTGGTTTTCGGTTTCCTTTTCAATCATAGATTTTTTATTTTTCATTTCCTTGTCGCGTTGACGAGCCTCATCAATCTCTAATTCATCTGTTTGGTCCCACAACTCGTCGTCGTATTCATCCCAATCATCTCCACCAGTTGATCTAATGGCAATCATGACTACTGCAATAAGGATCCCAAATAGTAATGTAAACATCAATCCAATGACTACAGTGAATCCAATATCATCTCCTGAAAATAATCCTTGTTTAGCTGGTTCAACAATTTCGATGGATTCACCGGTTGTGGCGATTTCCCCATTTAATTCAACCAGTATCGTGTAACGACCAGTTTGTTGTGGTGTCCAATCGATATCCACAGTTGCTCTTTCTCCTTCTGAAATTTCTATTTCTAATGGGTCGAGATTTATTCTAGTTTGAGTTCCATCTGATTTTTCGGTCTTGAAAATGACATTAACAATACCATCAATTTCACCAATATTTCGAACCTGTGCAGATATGATTATACTTTGTTCAATTTCTGAACTTCCTCTCTTTGAGTATACTAATTCGTCATCAATACTAAATCGTGCACCTAGAGTCTCGATTTCCCATACTGCAAATGGGCTTGTTGCGCTATTGAATGAGGATGTTGACGTGAAATCATTTCCAGCTCGATCAGCACCTGTGACCCAGATATGAAGATCTAATTGTTCCATGAATGCAGAGCTGGGAATATCTCCATTAACACTGAACGTAGTCAAAGTAGGAATAGCTTGACCTGATAATGATGTACCCATGACTTCAACATTTTTTGTCCCATGGGCTACGGTTCGAGTCACATCATTTCTTTTCACGAGAGCCCAATGTAGCGTAATCGCATCACGGTTAATTTCACCTTGTTCATTGATGGTCATTTCTAACGTTAGGTTTTGTAAATCAGCAATTGGGAGAGTTGCAGTAGTCCTAGGTGCGATAACTTCGTTTGGACGAGGTTCTTCTCCATCTACAGTAATCCATCTGAGAGTTAATTCAGGATCTGTAAGATCTCTTGCTTGGGCTGGAAGGTCAATTAATTCGAATGAAAGTGGGTGGTCTCCTGACGATGTTGGCGCTCTCAATTCAGTACTCCACAGTCCAGAAGAATCGGTATCTATCTTTGTTTCAATCCCATTGAATATTACTGCAACTGTGAACGGCTCTGAAGGAGAAGAACCAGAAGCAGGGAAAATCACAGTTCCATTTAGCCCCATGAGTCCGTTAGGTCGCATCCATGCTCCATCATCGGACAGAGTTCCTTCATATGGTTCTAGGAGAAGTGTCTCTCCATCGATTGCCAAGTCTGGACTGTATCTCCATCTGAGATCGGGATAACTTCTCCAGGATGATTGTCCTGCGAAATCAAATAGTTCTAACGTCGGTTCTCTTCTAAGTTCATCTTCAACAGGTAACGACCATCCTAATTGGAATTCTATTTCGAAGATGGCATTTGTAGTGTATGGAGTCAATGGATCATCTGTTTCCGACAGCATCGAACAATCCAAGTATTCTAGATTAGTGCTCTCCGATGTGCATGTTCTAGTCCAACCATCCCAAATTATTGAAATTAAATCAGTTTGAGAGTTAGATGCTAGTTGTAATTCTCCTGTTTCTATATCTGCAAATCCATTTGGTTCAAAAATTGGGATTTGAAGATGATATCTTGTACCTGGATGTAGATATCCGTTAGTTGGTTCTAGGAATTGGCCATTATCAGTTAGTAACGGTGCTCCATCAGATTTGAGTTGGTAGACGAAGAGAGTCTGTGTGACTCCCGGGCCACCTGACGAAATTAATTGGTTTCCAGCAGGGTCTGCTCCAATTAGATATCCGTAAACCAATGAACCATCTGGAGCTAAACGATCATCAAGAACGATGGAGTAGTTCCCATTAGATTGTGAACGATTCCATGGTATGTCCAAAGGACGTTCTCTATATTCATCATCATTAGGTACTCCATCCCCATTTATGTCGTCTTCCCATTCCCTCCAGAGCATTATTGCAACATTTGAAGGTAACACCGGCCTATCGAAAATCTCGAACCGAAGTGTTTGTGCAGGATTTTGTTCCAGATGATCAATTGGGTTGATATTCATTCCAACAACATCTGGTGTTATTGAATCCACTACAAATGTTCGATTTGTCGAGACAGCATATGTGACTTCTGAACCATGAAGGGATTCAAGTTCAACCCTATATTCTACCTCGCCAGTTGTTGCAGGTGTTTGAATGTCAAATCGAGCAGTTCCATTTGTGAAACTAGTGGTATTAGCAATTTCCACTTCATTGAGGAAGAGGTGGACCATTGCATCTCCTGAGCGAGAGGCCATAGAAGAATCAGTTTCGGGAAATCCTAATTCAACCATTACCGAGATATCTGCTTCAGATTTCAGATACGATTCAGACAATGGAATTGCTACATTCAAATCGTTTAGAATACTCCATGTTCTAATCATTATGTCGTTCTCAATTCCTTCACGTGGCCCAATGCCGACCAATTGAATTTTAGGAATACTGCGTCTTCCATCATCAAGAATAATTCGCGATTTTAGACGAACTTCTGGTTCATCATCCCAACTAGCATTAATTCTGAATTTTAATGTTGAATTAATGAAATCTCCATCTATTGAATGGGTGTAAGGGTCTGTCGGATGAAGAATCAAAAGATCTCCCTGAAAACCTCCTGATTGAGAGATAGTATGTGTCTCTTGTGTGAGGTCCATCACTACAGTAGCAGAGTATTGTTCAGCGGCAATGTCGACCTGTATTTCAGCAGGGAATCCACTAGTAACTGTATGTGATGAATGAATTTCCATCCATTGGAATGATGGAGTAATTGTGGTGGAGATATTAGAGAATGTCATCGAATCTGTCGTGAATGATGAACTAGATTCAAGGTCATCTATTGTGATAGAAACAGCACCAGGTAGATCGAATTGAATTGGAATTGAGACTAGCCTAGTAGCTCCAGTCAGTGGAGATTCTGGAATTTTATCATTAATGGCTAGAACAATTGCATTTCCTGGGTCGAAATTAAGATTTATTGAGGGAGTACTTCTAGCATTTAGTGCAGAAATACTGAATGATCCTGGATCACTTTCGATTACAAGGTTTACTTGCGCATGTGGATGTTCTGAAGGTCCAGCTGATCTTACACCATTTGAAAGGGCAGTATTCAAATCATTAATTTCGGTTGAATCAATTGATATTCGTGAGACGTCTACAGTGGATAGCGATGAAGTTCCATCTGCAACAACAGAACCTCCTGCTTGAATACTCCAATTAAATCCTGATGGAGGTAAGTTCCCCGGCACAGCACTGAATCCAAGTGAGTCAATTCCACTAATTGGTAATTGAATCGGGATAGATATCGATGTTGATGCTGCAAAGTTAATTGGAACAGACATCGCTCCATTTCCAAATCTATTTTGCCATCCTAGCGGGCCAATTGTTGAATCTTCCATTGTCCATTCAGGTTGCCCATCCCCATTGATATCGATACTTACGTCATCGCCAATTCTACCGTGAATCAAATCAGCTTGAAATGATGTTAAATCAAAACTTGAACCACTGAACTTGAATTGGATAGTTTCGGCTATTGTTGGAAGTATCGTATTTCCAGAATTGGAAAAAGTTGTCCACACTCCTCCATCGAGGCTAACTTCTGTTGTCGAAGTCCCAGTGATTGCGAAATTGGACGAAATTTGGGATATCGGTCTGGCAGACGTATAGAGTGGAGTGGTGATTATTCCTCCTGAAATCGAATCTCCATCCCAATTTGAACCATTTAGTGACCACCCCATATCTGTAGGAGAACTTTCGAATGTTGTAGAAATTCGCCCGTTTATGTGAATGCCATGAACTAGAGGTGTTTGTGCACCATTTGGTGTCCCGAAATACAGTTTAACTCTTAATTCTGGATGCAATTCTGAATCTATTGGGCCTAGGTCGAGATGTAGTTCATCCCGATTTGTGAATCCA
>DASCRU010000040.1:0-4861 GCA_034400015.1 Candidatus Thalassarchaeaceae archaeon
CGTTCTATCCAACGATCATCACCGACCTCCGTTCCAAAGGGATCCTGGGATTCTGAATACTCCCTATGATAGTGCAAACGTTCTACATTATTGCTCTGTGATAAAACGTCCACTACATGTTCACTATCTAGACAATTAGCACACCATGTTGCAGTATATACTTCTACAATACTTGGCCATGATGATGATTCAATTTGACCTGTTGAATTGCTAATGTTTCCTGCTCCAATATCAATAGCTAAACCACCTATAATCCCACTTATTTCTTGATCTTGAGTTCCTGATTCAACCCTCTCAGCAACAGGAGAATTCAACGATGATGATGCATGAACCACACTAGATAAGCAGACAAGAAAAACCAGTATGAGTGCTCGCTTCATGCATCTGTGAAATAGTCGTTACACCTCAATGTTACCTTTCCTCGTTTTGAAAGTTCCAAAACGCACGATGACGTAGTTGGCGGAAAAATCGCACTCTGTCCTCAATTCTAGCCCACCATTGCCTTCCTATGGGGTCATATTCTTCTTGAATTGGGGCGAGTGACTCAAACAATGCTTCTCGATTCAATCGAAAATGATGGTCCTTCACCCAAATTTCTTGATTTTCTTCAACTTCATGGTGCTCTTCCATCTCCTCAGAATGTCTCCAACCATGTTCTCGTGCAATTGTTTGAAGAATTTCGACCTCCTGCTGAGTTTGATATTCATTCTCAATAGTCAATAATCGAAAACTTCCACCGGGGGCATTTGGGAAACGTGCCATCGCACCAATTGGAGCAGCATGTAAGCCAACCAAAGCATTAGTGAGCAGATTGGGGATTCGATTTCGATTCCCTTCAACACCTATTGCGTCGTCATCAAGCGGAAACGGAGGATTTTGTTCAACACGTAATTCACCAAAATTTGGCCTCCATTGTTCTCGAATTTCTCTCTGTCTATATCGTAGGCCTTGGATTCTTCTTTGAGCTCTATCTTCAGGAAGTAATGGTGCATTCTCAGGATATTCTTCGGTTGGTGGGTTCCAATCAATCTTATTCTTTCGAGCCAAATAATCATGAATGGTTCTAATGGCTCTGTGATTATGCTTATCCTGTGAACAAACTAGAGCAACTGTCACAATTTGATCACCAATTGGAAGATTTCGTAATTGATCACTAGCATGAGTACAAATTGGTTCCCATTCCTTAGAAGGGTCAACTCTAGCACTTAGATGATACTTATCCGATCCCCTCATGGGTCGTTGATTGACTTTGATTTGATATTGAGTTTCAGTCGTACCTTCAATCAGTAAACTACGATCATCAAGCGAAAAATAGATGTTATCATTTTTCCGTTCTAAATCTGCCAATAGACGAGCCGCCTTACGATCCGCTATGTCGGGCATAATTGGCGTTACTCTCTCATTATTCCAATTCAATAATAGCAATTGGAGGCTGTCATGAATTGAACTCCCGGGGGGCGAAAATTGTGCTGAAATCAATGCTGACCATAACCTAAAATCTGTAGGTACACGACGAAGTTTGATTTTACCATCAGCAGATTTTGCCCTCACAAACAATCTTCCTTCACGAACTGTGATAAAACTAGAAAAATCATGTTCAAATAAATCTAGAGATGAGAAATTTCCTGTTTGTTCCTTCCAGCGATTGAGCCATGGAATTGTTTCTGCTTCTTTCGATATCATTCGATCAATAAGGAAAGGAAGTGCTGCCATGTCGGAAGAATGTTGATTACGCCGAAATTGATCTTGATAATGTCCACTACGCCATATCAAATCATTTTGGTGAAACCATTCTGGATCCCTGTACGATGTCCATCTTTCGACAACTTGAAAGAGAACAGAAGCTACTGATCTAACCGGAACGATTGGATGGCGACGCATCGCAGCAATCTGTCTCCTATGGTAATGGGGAACAACGCCCGCTCTACGATATCTTCTGACCCAATCCTTGTGATTCTCGCCTAGAGGAGCAAGTAATTGGCTAAATCTATGCCAATTAACTGCCTTCAATTCCCACACTTTCATTTTGGAAATCATTTCAATCAACTGGGAGGATGGGAATCGGGAGCCAGAGTTGGTAACACCATCAATTGTGATTGAATGGGGACTGTGTGAAGGAGAACTAATTTGGAGCCAACAACCGCCTGGCAATGGAATACCTCGATTCATCAACCATTCTTTGAGTGAAGGGTTCTCCGCCTCGGAAATTTCCCGAAGAATTCGCTCTCTAATCTCTGTGCCTTTCTCATCATCGATGATTGGTTCAAGATGTGGTTGTTGAAGACGAAATAACCAATCTGAATCCTTCCTATCCAATCTACTATGCCAATCACGAAGTCTGCTTACTGTAGCCCGAGTAGAATTTTTTCCTAATATCTCATTTACAGACGCTATATGTGTCTCAGAAAATCTGTTTAATGGAATAAATCCAGAACAATGTGGACGAATCATCCATTTACATCTTGGACACCAATTACTAGGATTGAAACCTAATTTTTCGCTTTCACATGAAAAACAAAACCTATCTGTGATATCATCGTCATCGCCCGCCATTTTTGTGGTAGTCATGACGGAAGAATTGCATGACTCCTTATGAATCAAATAAAACTACATAGAGGCAAAGGCTGTGATTGTCCTATTGATGTCTTCTTCAGTAATATGTAAGTGGGTCACCAATCGAATCATGTTTGGTCCGAGATCCAATGCATCAATGCCATTATCTGCAAGTGATTGGATTACATTAGATGCTGGGGATTCGGTGGAAATGTAAACCATATTTGATTCGACAGTAGAAAGATCCACCTCAAATCCATCCATATTGTCTATGGCCTCAGCTAGTTTTCGAGCAAGGACATGATCTTCAGCCATTCTTTCAATATGGAAATCCAAAGCATGCAAACCAGCAGCAGCAATCACTCCTGCCTGACGCATTCCTCCACCGAACATCTTGCGCCAACGATGAGCCAAGGCTATGAAATCAGATGAACCTACCAATACACTACCTACAGGGGCACCAAGACCCTTCGACAAACAAATGGAAACTGAATCATAGTCTCGAACTATACGAGCAGGGTCTGTTCCAGTAGCAATAACTGCGTTGAATAAACGAGCTCCATCCATGTGTGCGGCGCAATCATTGTCATGAGCAATCTTAGCAATTGCATCCAGAGTTTCTTGCGGATAACATGTTCCGCCACCTCTATTCGAGGTATTCTCAACACAGACTAGAGAACCATTAGGAAAGTGACCTAGACTACCTTCTGCTTTGCGAATTGCCTTAGCAACATCTTCGGGTGTCATGATTCCAAGTTTCCCCGGAACTAGGGCTACTGAGCATCCAGAAAGAGCAGCATATCCTCCTCCTTCGTAAACGTAAATGTGACTAGTACTCTCAGTAACTATCTCATCACCCGGATTCGTGTGAGTACGAATTGCAATTGCATTCGACATTGTACCACTTGGTACAAAGAGAGCGGCTTCCTTTCCTAACATCTCTGCTAGCCGGTTTTGCAACTCGATTACTGTTTGATCATCGCCTAGAACATCGTCACCTACTGGGGCGGAAGCCATCGATTTACGCATCGCATCAGTAGGTTGAGTTACTGTATCGCTCCGCAAATCAACACGGTCGGACGGATACTCGCGCATGCCATCCGCTAGCATCTCTGTTTCTTAGGCTTGTCCAGCATTATTGGGACTTCCATTTTCCAAGAGCGTCTCTTAGTGCATCTTCTAGATTCAAATGTTCAAATTCAAATCCTGCATCAATTAATCGTGTAGGGTGGACCTTTTGACCTTCAAGTAAAAGGGGGCGCGCTAGTTCACCAAATAGAATTCGAAGGATAAAACCTGGAAGGGGGGCGAACGATGGTCTACGTAATACTCGCCCCAAAGTCTTTGCAAACATTTTCTGACGAACAGGGTTTGGTGCAGTGAGATTATACGCACCTTCACATTCAGATGTCATCATTAAATGTTGTACTGCTGCAATATGATCATCCATTGAAATCCAAGACATCCATTGTTTTCCTGAACCAATCGGGCCTCCTGCACCCATCTTGAATGGGAATAGCATCCTGCCTAAAGCGCCACCTTGAGGAGTCAAAACTATTCCCGAACGAAGATGAATGGTCCTGATTCCAGCAGCACGTGCAGCATCTGCTGACGACTCCCAAATCAATGCTGTATCAGTAAGGAAACCCTCGCCATTGCCGCTGTTTTCATCGATATTCTCATCCCCCCTATTACCATAAATTCCGATTGCACTAGCAACAATAAACACCTCAGGTTTGTTCACAAGTGATGCCATGGTCTTAGCAAGAAGTGTCACTGAATCTCTTCGAGAATCGAGAATAGCTGCTTTGCGTTTCTTCGACCATCTCTTATCGCCAATGCCAACACCACCAAGATGGATGACTGCATCGATTCCATCGAATAAAGACGGGTCTAAATCTTCCTTTTGAGGGTCCCAAAATCTTTCACAATCATTGGTTGGCTTCCTTCTTACCAATTGAATAATTTCATGCCCACCAGTATCTAGAAATGGCATGAGTTGTGAACCAATTAATCCACTAGCTCCACTAATCAAAATCTTCTTCCTAGGTAAATGCGAAAATGATTGATGTCTCTTAATATCTCTAATCAAACTAATCTCTCTTGAAGTGAACATACGAGTAACCATAGTACGAACATATCGACTTCCAAAAAGGCGGCCTAAGAAGCCAAATGGAACATCATAACTAACCTCGTCTCGAACGATTGTTGTCCCATTTTCTTCTTTGAGACGATGGGTGTGTTCCCAACGTTTGAATGGTCCTCGAATCATCCTATCGGCAAACAATTCACCTTCAATCAAGTCAGT
>DASCRU010000041.1:0-3159 GCA_034400015.1 Candidatus Thalassarchaeaceae archaeon
CATCGCGATTTTCGGACATACTACGGGCTAGGGAGTTGTTGATATCATACTTGGGATTCAATCATTATTCGTCGGACCAGTCACCTCAGTCGATATCCCCGTCTCCAACCCAATCTTGAGGAATCATCTCACCATTATCGCATTCAAATCCCGTCATCAAAATCGCCATTTGCCGCTAATACCCCAAACATTACGACATAGAATAATATGCCCAAAACGTAAACAATGACGTTAATCAGTGCAACCCATTTTGCAGCATTGGCCATACCTTGATCAGGATGGTTTGGATAAGCAGAAGCAGTCTTGATTGCTGATTGAGCTATGAAGAAAGCAGGCAATGAGGTACAAATTCCGAGGCATATTGGCGAGAGTACCCATCCAATGATTCCCAAAACCAAAGCAAGAACCGCATTCGTAGTAGGCGGGACTCCCATAGCCATGCCTCCATGCCCTCCCATCGGAATCATGGTTGGAGTCTGTGTTTGTCCCGCTAGCATTACTGGAACAGGCTGTCCAGTTGGCATTGTTCCAGGGAATACTTGATTTTGACTTGGTGTTGAGAGTGGAGTTGTATCTTCTACAACTGTTCTTTGTTTGTCTTGAATCGGGTCAGGAATCGGTGCAGGTCCTGATGACTGAACAGGACTAGTGGGAATAGGTGTGGATGCTACTGGAGAAGGTGCAATATCTGCACCTTGTTTTGTTGTTTCTGCCTGATAGTTTTGAATTGCTGCTTGGAATTCAGCCGCAGCAGCAGCGAACGGGTCATCTTCTGCATCGGGTTCCATGGCATCTCATCCGATATTTTTGATTTGAATTGTTTCCTTTAATGGGCATTCTCTTCAAGCCATCGTTCACAATCAATGGCTGCTTGACATCCCATACCTGCTGCAGTAATTGCTTGTCTATATCTGGTATCTACTACGTCTCCAGCAGCGAATACACCTGGAACATTTGTCATTGTGTTTTCATTATGGAGAATGTAACCTGATTCATCGGTTTCGATTTGCCCTTCTAGGAATCCAGTGATTGGTTTATGGCCAATTGCGATAAACGCTCCAGTACATGCAATTTCCTCGGTACTTCCATCGCGAGGGTCTTCTAGAATAGCCCCAGATAATCCCTTTTCATCGGCCAACCATTTCTTGACTTGTCTGAAGGTTCGAATTTCGATCTTTGGATGATTGACCGCTCTTTCATACATCACTTTGGATGAACGGAATACATCACGTCGGTGGATTAACGTCACCTTACTTGCGAATCGTGTTAGGAAGGTCGCTTCTTCCATAGCAGAATCACCTCCGCCAATTACGACGATTTCTTCATCTCTGAAGAATGCCCCATCGCATGTTGCACAGGTAGATATCCCTCTGCCTTTCTGTTCATCCTCTCCTTCTACACCCAACCAAATTGCTTCTGCTCCAGTGCAAATGATTAGTGCATGGGCTCTGTGTTCCTCTCCTTCTACCCATACTGAATATGGTCTCATGGATGTATCGATTCGTTCCACATTTTTGTCCTGTACTTTGAGTCCGAAGCGTTCTGCTTGTTCTCTGAGTTGCATCATCATATCTGGACCAGCAATCCCTTGAGGGTATCCTGGAAAGTTTTCGATATCACTGGTTAGCATGAGTTGCCCACCAGACATGTATCCTGCAAACATGACCGGTTCTAGCATTGCTCTGGCAGCATATAGGCCCGCAGTATACCCTGCAGGACCACTACCGATGATGATGACGTTGTGTACCTTGCCCCCGCTCATACCTATGGGGCAACAGCAGACACTCCTTCAACTCACCTAGTCCAAATTCGATGCTTTAGGTAGTAATTCACCTATGAAAAGAGACAATATGATCAATAATATCTGAATAATTAGTCGTAACAAATGCCAATACCACTCGAAATTGTTGCCATCTAATGGGATGTCGTGAATCCACATGTTTAGATTCGCCCAGTAAAGCGTTACCAACAACAAAGCACAACATCTTCCACCGATTCGTTTGGTCCTTGGGATAAACAACATCATTCCAACAATAATTTCTACAACTCCACTAGCCAGAACCCAGAATCTTGCGTTCCCCAAAATATCGGGAACTATGGGCTCAAACCATTGAGGATCTAGGAAGTGATCAATTCCTATTTTCACGAAAGCAAAACCGAGAATGATTGAACTAATGGTTCGTAGTTTCTCAATCAAAATAAACCCTCAAATCATTGCTTTGATTGCAGAAATTGCATTCCTAGCATGAGGTTCCAATCGTGGTCCAATATGATGAGGTTCAGCACCTGGTCCAATTATGCCCAGCCCCACAGGTTTGTCGTACCCAAGTTGGAGATCAATTAGACTCTTTATTACAGCTTGACCCATTGCCATGCCGTGTGCCGTCTCGCCCTTTTCGATGATTCCCAAGCAAGCAACACCTGAGATATTCTCATTTTCAAGAAGACGTGCAGTAGCCAAAGGAGCTTCCATAGAACCGGGCACCCATACGATTTCGCTGATGTTCAAATTCTGTTTTGTTGCTTCATCTTGAGCATACTGAATCATTTCTTCAACCTCGTTTCGATGAAACGAACCACAAACCAAACCAATGTTCTCCATTAGTTCCCCTCCGAGGGCATCATGCGTTTGATGGTGTCGACAACAGCTTGAGTCATGGTATCAATCTCTAGATTAACCATGTCCCCTGTCCTTTTTGTTCCTAGAGTGGTGCGACGAAGTGTTTCAGGAATAATATGGAGATTAAATTCACCACTATCATTTACCTCTCCGATTGTCAATGATATTCCATCAACTGCGATGTATCCTTTCTCGATAATATAGTTGGAAATATTCTCTGGAGATTGAATCCGTAAATCCGCAGTACCTTCGTATAATTTGATTGAAGTAATTTCTCCTACTCCCATGATATGTCCCGAAACAAGGTGGCCTCCTACTTCTTCACCATAACGAAGAGCACGTTCTATATTCAGTAGGTCACCATTTTTTCTTTCGCTCAGAGTTGTCCGTTCCAAAGTTTCTTGAATCAAATCAAAACCAACAATGTCTCCTTGAATATCCGTTGCTGTTAGGCATACGCCATCCAATGAAACTGATGCACCTTCTTCTAGCCCTTGCTCTAATCCGTTAGGGATTCTTACCTTCCAATGTATTCTGTC
>DASCRU010000042.1:0-3403 GCA_034400015.1 Candidatus Thalassarchaeaceae archaeon
GATGGTATTTGGGATGGAGAGGACAACTGCCCTGATTCTGCTAATCCTCTTCAAGAAAATTTTGATGAAGATGGTTCGGGAGATGTCTGTGATCCAGATGACGACAATGATGGTGTAAATGATTCAGGTGATGATTGCCAATTTGGGGATATCGGTTGGTCTTCTAATCAAAATACTGATCATGACACTGATGGTTGTAATGATTCATCTGAAGAAGATATTGATGATGACAATGATGGGGTTGAAGATAATTCTGATCAATGTTCAACTGGCGATTTGAATTGGAATTCTAATTCTGTTTCAGACTTTGATCAAGATGGATGCCGTGATGAGGGTGAAGATTTGGATGATGATGATGACCGAATTTGTGATGCTCTGATCTCAGATGTAATTTGTACAGTTTCATCTGCAGGTTCTGATTTATGTCCAACTAGTCTTCCTTCCTTCTTTTCCATTTGGGCGAATGATGCCGACCGAGATGGTTGTGAGGATGATGGTGAAGATGTTGATGATGATAATGATGGTTTTGAGGATTCAATCGACAATTGTCGTTTTGTTTCAGGCACCAGTAATCAGGGCTCGATGATTGGATGCACCGATCAAGATGGAGATGGATATGCAGATTCTATTGATGAATTTCCTAACGAACCTACACAATGGATGGATACAGACGGTGATGGTTTCGGTGATGAAGCATCTGGTTTTCAGGGAGATAATTGTCGCACATTAGCTGGAATTTCAACTGAAGACAGAAGAGGTTGTTTAGATACAGATAGTGACGGATGGTCGGATTCGGATATGTCATGGAGCGAATCAGATGGAGCTGATGCTTTTCCTAATGATTTGACTCAACACGCAGACAGGGATGAAGATGGATATGGAGACTCTGAAATCGGTTACCATCCTGATTCTTGTCCTGATGAATTTGGTACTTCAACCGAGGATCGATATGGGTGCTCTGATGTTGATGGAGATGGTTGGTCGGATGCATCTGATGCCCTTCCAAATGACCCCACTCAACATCTAGATGATGATCAGGATGGATTTGGAGATTCTCCATTAGGAAATCATCCTGATGATTGCATTGGCCTTTACGGTACATCTTCAGAAGAAAGACGTGGATGCCCTGATTCTGATGGGGACGGTTGGGACGATGGGTTAGATTCATTCGTAGATGATTCACGTTTCTGGTCAGATTCTGATGGTGATAATCACCCGGATCAAACAGGGTTTGAAGAGACAGATGATTGTCCAGATCAACCTGGTACCTCTTCTTCTGACTTGGTGGGTTGCCCTGATTCTGATGGGGATGGTTGGTCCGATACAGGTGATTCCTATCCTATGGATGCTGAACGTTATCTTGAGCCATCTGGGCCCTCGACGATGATGATTTTGGGAGTTCTTGGATTCATTCTGGTAACTGGAATCCTCTCCACTATTCTTGTTGTTGTGTTGAAGAGGAGAAGTTCCCCCATATCTCCTCCTTCCACTTCCCCTATCCCTCGCCAGTCACCTCCATTGCCTCCGGAGGGATTGCCACCCGGTTGGACAATAGAACAATGGAATTGGTATGGGGACGATTATCTCCGAAATAGATGAGTGATTGTTGTGAGAGAGTTTTTGTCTCGGCAGCAGATGACTTTCATCGTTGCATCAATCATCGTGAACATCCTCTTAGTTGGACACTTAGGATACATTGTTTTCATTGAGGAACCTCCCGATCCTGAAGTTGTATACATTGATCGTTCAGTGGAACCATTGGAGGAGGTAGCTAGGGAGGATTCGATTCGTATTGCAACTTTCAATATCAAAATCTTCGGTAAGACAAAGATGGGCAAGGAAGAAGTTGTAGCCGAATTAGTAACTATTTTCGATCGATATGATATGGTTTCGGTTCAAGAAATTAAGGACATTGATCAACAGGTCCCATACCAATTCTTGGGTGAACTCCGGAATGGTTCATCGATGGAATGGGATATGCAACTCTCAGAAAGGAGTGGACAACAAGAAGACGACATAGGGGGGCAAGAACAGTATGCGATATACTATCGCAATACAATTGTTAGACCTACCGAAAATGGTACACTACACAACGATTCTGCATTGGATGAATTCCAAAGAGAACCGTTCATTACTGAGTTCACAGCAATTACAAATGAAGGGGAATCTACTGATTTCAAATTCACAATCATTACCATCCATACTTCACCATCGATCGCATTAGACGAATTGAGTGCACTGGGAAATCTTTCCGCTACAATACCCCTCGAATCTAATTTGATAATTTTGGGTGACTTCAATGCGGATTGTGATTATGCTGCTCTCCACGAATTAGATGCCCTGTCGATTAGAAATGAGAACCATACGTGGATAGTTCCCGATGATGCTGATACCACAGTGTCTTCAACAAGATGTGCTTATGACCGAATTGTTTTGGATGAAGATATTGCAATGTCCTATACTGGTTGGTGGGGTATAGACCGGGAAATGAGTGGGTCGAATGTATCTGATCATTATCCAGTGTGGTTTGAACTCCGTCGCCCGTAATTTGAACAGTTGATTTCGTTAGTCTTACAGATGCTCGTGCCGGGATTTGAACCCGGGTCGACGGGATGAAAACCCGCAATGATGGACCGAACTACACTACACGAGCGATAAGCCGCCGAGAGAGGTCATGCACAAGAATCAATCGGATAGATTTGCTTCATCATTCTCATCTAGCAGGCCTTCCCACCATCGGAAAAGTGGAATCACCACAATTGCTCCGATGATGGCGATTGCAGAAAATGTCCAGATATTCAAAGCGCTTAGGATCTCTTCCCCATACGCTCCTATGGCCATAGCTGGGACTCCAAATCGTACACCTCTTCCCAAAATCCCAGCGCCAATAAAAAGACGTAAGTCCATTTTTCCCATTCCTGCGAGCCATCCAAATACCTTGTAGGGGATTGGAGATACTGCTGCAATGAATATCCCTCCTGCCCCATATCTTTCTGTCAACACTTCTAGGCGTCGAACTGTGTTTTGTGAAGCGAAACGTTCGATCAATGGTCTACCTCCTCGCACCCCAATCCAATAGCCAATAATTGCGCCAAGTACAGAGGAGGATGTTGCGACGATTGTTAAGACCAAACTCCCGTAAAATGTGCCATCTGCTATCAACATCGGCCAGAAAAGAGTTTCAGGAGGAATGGGATTGATGATTGCCTCAGTGAATAATAGGATGGACAATCCAATTAGGCCAAAACCATCGAGAAATTGTACCACTGGGTCAAACATGCTGAGTAGACCCATGTTGGTGGGGTAGCGATGGTAGCAATGAATTTGATGTGGCCACGCTCCCTACTTCGGCCGGATGTATCAAGAGGGAAGTGAGCCCGTGCCCCCTCATGGTCGGCGCAGC
>DASCRU010000043.1:0-6314 GCA_034400015.1 Candidatus Thalassarchaeaceae archaeon
CTCCAAAATCGACCAACCCTCAACTTGACAAGCATTGGAATAGATGCGGCTGGAGATTCTAGTATTACCGAATCAAGCCGCTTTGCCCACCATCCTGATTTATTGCTTGATAGCCTCATAGCAAGGAACCCCCCCAAAGAGTGCCCGTAGAAATGCACAATTGGCGCCTTTTGATATTCTGAAATAATGCAATCGAGGAAGGCTTCAATATCAGCTACAACTTTCAATAATGTCCAATCTCGTCCCAAATCGCATCTTCCATGGCCGCGCATATCTAGCCCTGCGACATCAAATCCTTGATCACGCAAATGTAAAATTCTGTTCTCGGCTCTGGCAATGGAGGAACTATAACCGTGCATATACAGAATCAAACCCTTAGACTCGCCTTTGGCAGGAAGAAAATACCCCATAGGTTCACTTCCACCCCAGCCAGTGAATTCAATCATGCGCCAATCAGGATTTGAGATGTCAGCACCAATTTTCGGTTGTGCTTTGAAAAACGCTGCCAATACTTTTGCTTCAAAACCCAAATATGCTGCATTTAAACTGATAAAAATAGTTAATGTCCAGAAGAGAACATTGACTAGAATTTGACTTTCCTGATGCCATAAAACGAACTCAAAAACAACCAGAAACCAGAAACTTACCCATGGCACGGATAATTTCCATTGAGCACTTCTAGAATAAGCCCCAGCACCTCTGCTTACAGGATATTGGGCCTTCATTAGAATGCGGCCTCCGGGTAAGACATCAAATGCTTATGTCCAGCCAATATTTTAGCCGCAAGACCTGCATTATCAGGATATATTTCTGCAAAGAAAACTCGTGCGCTTGCAAGTTTTGCTTCATGAAAATCAGTTGCAGTACCTGCTAATTTAGCAGCCAGACAGACTTTTGCCATTTTAGCCCATAAATAAGCGAGCACAGTATTGCCAAAATAAGTACAATAATCTGTTGCTCCGGCTGCAAGGAAGTGGGGATTTCCCGCACCTTCTGCCATGAGCATTAGGGTTAGTTGTTGCAACCCCTTTACACTCTGATGTAGGGGCTTATTGAATTCAGCCATGTCATCTATTTCTCGGTTATCTTTGATGAAATCTAATAGTGGCCACATCAGGTCTCGTAGATTTCTTCCAAAGTTCTGAGTTACTTTGCGACCTACTAAGTCTAGTGCTTGTATGCCATTGGTGCCTTCCCATATTGGCGCGATTCGCACATCTCGGTAAAATTGCTCGACTCCGTATTCAGAGCAGTATCCTGCACCACCCATCACCTGCATCGATAATGATGCACTTTGGCAACCAATATCAGTAGAGTAGGCTTTCATTACGGGAGTAAGAAGGGCGATTAAGGCGCTGGCTTTTCTACTTGTTTCTTCATCGCCCATTTTCATTTCATCAAGCAGTATTCCAATCCAGGTTCCAAGAGCCCTTGTTCCTTCACAGTTTACTTTGGCCTTTAGTAACATTCTTCGGACATCTGGATGAACAAGAATATTATCGGCTGGTGAATTAAGATCTTTTATTCCTCGCAAATCACGTCCTTGTCGTCTTTCTAATGACCATGCCAAGGCATTTTGATAAGCGATTTCTCCAAGCCCAAGACCCATCATTCCGGTTGCAAGTCTTTCTCTATTCATCATCTCAAACATTTGTGCCATTCCTGTATGTGGCTCTCCCATTAACCAACCCTTACTTAAATCGAAATTAAGAACGCACGTAGGTGAACCATGAAGTCCCATTTTATCCTCTAGCCCAGAGATAGAAGTACCATTTATTTCATCTGAAATCCCGTCACCCTCATCTAAGTATTTTGGTACAAGAAATAGTGAGATACCCTTGGAGCCTTTTGGTGCATCAGGAAGTTTTGCTAAGACCATATGGACTATATTATCTGACAAATCATGGTCACCTGCAGTGATGAAAATCTTTGTGCCAGTAATGGAATATGAACCATCTTCCTGTGGTATCGCTTTGGTTTTAACCATACCCAAATCAGTTCCACAATGTGGTTCTGTTAGACACATTGTTCCGCACCATTCACCTGAGCCAATTCGAGCAGCATAACGGTCTATAATTTTCTGCGAACCATGGCCTATAATCAAATCATAAACACCTAAACTCAGTGCAGCAACCACAGATATTGCCATATTACAAGAAATTGCAGGTTCATCCATAGCATTACGGAAGAAGAGTGGTAGTTCCATTCCTCCATGCTCTTCTTTACAAACTGCTTGAAGCCATCCTGATTCGACAGTCTTTTTCCAAGCCTCTTTGAAGCCAGGAGGGGAGATAACAGAACCTTCTTCCAATTTCGAACCTATTTGATCACCATCAGTATTGGATGGTTTCCACACATCGATTACGAATTGCGACCATTCTTCGGACATCATGTCAAGAAGTTCTCTATCCACCTGGTCATATCCTAGACGTTTACACACATCTGTGACATTGAAAACCTCGTGGAAAAGAAACTTATAATCGTTCAATGGAGCCTTGTATACAGTCATCATAACACCTCTAATTTCTTAATGGCTTACCCTTAGCCAACATATTCTCCATTCTTGCCATAGTTAGTTCATTCCTAGCAAGATTTGCAATTGCTTTTCGCTCAAGTGAAAGAATATCATCTTCACTAAGTTCGTCAGTGTAGTCACAGTCCCCGCCAGTCAGGACTTTAGCCAACTCACCCACTACTGTCAAGTCATGTGGTGTTGCATGGCCAGCGATTGCTAAGTCATTCAATGCCATCTTTAGTGCGGCAAAACCTGAAGGCCCGGGAAGGCGATATGTATTTGGAACTGGTGGAGTATAATCTTGAGATAGTTCTAGCAAGAATGACTTGGCATTGGATAGAAGCATATCACGGTTCATAGTAATACGATCACTCTTTCTCAAGAATCCTAAATCCTTGGCCTGATGTGCTGATTTAGCAACTTTTGCCATGCCTATATTTTCAAAGGCTTGCATCGGAGCCCCCATCGGACCCAATCCTACTAGATTTTCATCAGTAAGTCTTGCAAGCATTTCCTTACATCCACCCCACGCAGGTATTATGCCTACTCCTACCTCTACTAGACCTATGTAAGATTCAGAATGAGCCACCACTCCATCTGAATGAAGGAGAATTTCACAACCTCCACCAAGGCACATCCCAGATGCTGCAGAAACAACTGGGACTTCAGAGTATTTTAGAGATTGATAAGTTTCTTGGCCAAGAGCAATAAATTCTTCCAATGTACTCCATGCACCTAAGTTCGCTGCAAATAATGCCAATCCCAAATTAGCCCCTGCACAGAAGTTTGGAGAGTCATTTGCAATCAGGATGCCTCTCCATTCATCTCCCTCTGAAATATCTACTGCGGCGAGAAGTATTTCCATTATCAATGGATCAAGAGCATTCATCTTCGAATGAAATTCGACTAAAAGCACACCATCGTTTGCATCCCAAATGCTCGCTGATGCATTTTTTCTAATGGGGGCACCTCGACGCCGTTTTATGTCAGAAACAGTTGTAACTTCAGCTCCTTTGAGTATTTGAATAATATCTCCTGAGAAATTTAATCTTGTTTTTTCTCCCCCTTCTATCCCATAGAATGAACCCTTCTTTGCTGCTAGTGTAATAAAATCTGGAATGTCAATATCCGCTAATTCCATTTGTTCTACTAACCATTTTAGGCCAATGGAATCCATCATTTCGAAAGGTCCCTTTTTCCAATTATACCCTACTCTCATGGCGCCATCTATAGCTGCGATATCTTCGCTCACTGTTGGCACTAAAGATGCAGCATAGGCAAAGGTATCTAGCAGTATTTCTTTGACAAAACAAGCACCTTCGTCAGGGCAATTCATGAGACGTTTGAGTCCTTGACGACCTACCTTGGCAGAAGTAAATGCTGCTCTACGGTCTGCTGTTGCATATGTTCCATTAGAAAGATTTCTTGCTTCTTTTATACGCTTGCCGTTTTCAGTATTAAGTCGGAAGAAACCTCCTTTACCCTTACGACCAGTATAACCTTCTGAGATCATTTTCTCAAGAATTTCGCCACCTCTTCCAGCAATTTTTTGCAGGGCATCTTCTGATGATAAGTTGCTAATCATACTCTGTACAACAGAGGGTATAATGTCGATGCCCACCAGGTCCATCAATGCAAAGACCCCTGTTTTTGGCAGCCCGATGGGTCGACCAAGCATTGCATCGGCCTGCTCTACTGTAAATCCATAATCTATGGTTGCAGCAATTGCGCGTTGAACGAAATAGATACCAAGACGATTACCAATGAAACCAGGTGTATCATTACATAGTGTTACTCTTTTCCCTAATTTCTCTGATGCGAAAATGCTCATCCGATAAAAAAGGTCCTCTTCTACTTCTTCTCCCGCAACTATTTCCAATAAAGGAAGATAGCGAGGGGGGTTGAAGAAGTGAGTAATTAGAAATTTTGAAGCTAATGAAGGACTCATGCCTTCTACTAGAGATGAACGAGGAATTGTCGAGGTATTGGAAGATAATATTACATCTTCAGAAAGATAATTTTCGATATTGGAATAGATTGAATGTTTGATGTCAAGGCGTTCTACTACTACCTCTATGACCCAATCCCTATCTCTTAGAAGGGGTAAGTCGTCTTCGAGATTGACTGGATGAATGCGTTGAGAATTGGAAGGGTGCATAAGCATTTCCGGATTACTTTTTTTCATAAGTCCAATCGCATCTCGAGCGATAATAGACCTATCTTCAGCCCCTGCTGGAACGATATCATATAGCAGTACATCACAACCAGCATTTGCACAATGTGCAGCGATTCCTGCACCCATTATTCCGCTTCCAATTACAGCAACCTTGTTGATGCCACTGTTGTGTTGTACTTCAATGAGGTTTTCCGGAGAGTGGGCCATCAATGTCATTTTTTCACCCTCCTTAGAATAGTAGCGATTCCTTGCCCACCGCCTATACACATCGTTGCCAGTGCAATTTCTGCATTTTTCTTGGCCAAGATGGTTGCGGCACGCCCAACAATTCTTGCCCCACTTGCCCCAAGTGGATGGCCAAGAGCAAGTGCCCCCCCATCTACATTAACTTTGGAGGAATCTAGCCCCAGTTCTTCTATTACTGCAAGAGATTGTGCTGCAAACGCTTCGTTAAGTTCGATTATATCGATTTCTTCTAGACTTAGTCCAGCTCTCAAAAGCGCCTTTTGTGTTGCAGTAACTGGCCCAATGCCCATAACCTCAGGAGAGCAACCAGAAACCGCAGTTGACTCTATTGAAGCAAGAATCTCAAGCCCTTGGGCAAGTGCAAACTCTTTACTGCATACAAGGACGAATGCTGCCCCATCTGTTAATGGCGAGGAAGTCCCTGCAGTTACACTTCCATCCGATTTGAATGCCGGCTTTAGCCGAGACAATGAACTGGAATTTGAACCTGGGCGAATGCATCCGTCTGTTGCTACAATGCCACTTTTGGTTGTAATTGGAACAATGACATCGCTGAAGTCGGCTTTCGTAGCCCTGCGGTGACTTTCAACAGCAAAATCTTCTTGAGATGCCCTTTCAATCTCATAGAGAGTGGCAAGGTTTTCCGCTGTTAATCCCATATTTGTGTATGCTTCTGGCATTTCAACTGCAAGTCTTGGATTAGGCATAGGATTGAATCCAGACATAGGGATTCTAGTCATAGATTCAACTCCTCCTGCAATGAATGCATCTCCAGCACCCATTGCAATTCGACCTGCAGCATCATGTATTGCTTGCATTGAGGAGCCGCAAAATCGATTGATAGTTACTCCTGCAACAGATGAAGGTAAATCTGAAAGGAATGATAGCATTCTAGCTAAATTAAATCCTTGTTCCGCCTCAGGGAAGGCGCAGCCAAGGATGATGTCTTCTATTAGATTAGGATCTAATTCGGTTTTAGCTATTAGCCCCTTTATCACTTCGGCAGCGATATCATCTGGTCTTGAACTAGATAGGGCTCCTTTTTTGGCAGGGGTGAACGGGGATCTAGAAAACCCGCATATTACAGCAGTCATGCTTGGTCATAGTGGTGTAATAATTAAAGCGAGGAGTATCTCTTACAACACTTAATGTTTAGTGACACATTTTGTTGTTCTATGCCTTTTACCAGCATGTAAATACAATTATTGTTCGATAAGTTTTCCGCTGAACATTCTAAACATTATCATCCCAAACAGCACTCTACGAGTCTATCAATTCATTAATTGTGAACACAAGGAGTTAATGGAGGAGCCTTTGTAACCTATCTGAATTGAATAGTTAATTAGATGCGATGTCTGCAAAAATATAAAATTAAAT
>DASCRU010000044.1:0-5043 GCA_034400015.1 Candidatus Thalassarchaeaceae archaeon
GAAATACAGATGAAGGCACACGATATCAATGAATATCCTTCACAATCAAAACATGCAGCAGCAATAATGCTCATGATTCAGAATAACCTTGATCCTACAGTTGCACAGTTTCCTCATGAATTAATCACGTATGGTGGAAATGGTGCTGTATTCCAGAATTGGGCTCAATATCGCATTGTGATGAGACATCTCTGCGAAATGACTGACGATCAAACATTGGTGATGTATTCAGGACATCCTCTTGGTTTGTTTCCTAGTAACAAGGAATCACCAAGGGTAGTGGTGACGAATGGAATGGTTATTCCAAATTACAGCACAAAGGACGATTATGATCGAATGAATGCACTTGGTGTTAGTCAGTATGGACAAATGACTGCCGGGTCATACATGTATATCGGTCCGCAAGGAATTGTACATGGCACCACTATTACATTGATGAATGCGGCTAGGTTATACCTCGACTTACCTTCTGATTCTGATTTATCAGGTATTCGATTCGTGACCAGTGGATTAGGCGGCATGTCTGGAGCTCAGGCTAAGGCTGCCGTAATTTCTGGAGCGGCATGTATTGTTGCTGAATGTAACACCGCGGCTGCAGAGAAGCGTTGTTCTCAGGGTTGGGTAGACGTCACATATTCTGACGTTGATTTAGCAATTGATGAGATGGTCAAAGCTAGCGAATCAAAGACAGCGATCTCTATTGGATATGTAGGGAACGTAGTTGATTTGTGGGAACGTCTTGTAGAGAGAGATATCCATGTTGATTTGGGTTCTGACCAAACCTCATTACACAATCCATTCCAGGGGGGATATTTCCCAGTAGGGTTGTCTTTTGAAGATTCCACAATTATGCTAGGCGAAGATCCAGAGAAATTTAGGGAACATGTTCAATCATCATTGAATCGACATGTTACTGCTGTTAATTCGATGTGTTCTCGAGGGATGTTCTTTTGGGATTATGGAAATGCCTTCTTATTGGAAGCTGGAAGAGCCGGTGCTAATGTATTTTCTAATGATGGGCAATCATATCGTTATCCATCATATGTTGAGGACATCATGGGGCCTCTTTGTTTTGATCTTGGTTTTGGGCCATTTAGGTGGGTCGCAACATCTGGATTAGAATCAGATCTGCATGCAACCGATGCGATTGCTAAAGATGTCCTGAGTATAATGAGAGATGAGGCAGACTCACTTACTGTTCAACAGATTTCAGACAATTTACACTGGATTGAGAGGGCGAATGAACACGGCCTTGTAGTGGGTAGTCAGGCTAGAATTCTGTATGCAGATGATGAAGGAAGGAGGCGTATTGCCTTGGCATTCAATGAAGCAGTTAGATCTGGTAGAATATCCTCACCAGTGGTTCTCGGTAGAGACCATCATGATGTTTCTGGAACGGATTCACCCTATAGGGAGACAGCAAATATTCGAGATGGTTCTCAATTCACGGCAGACATGTCGGTACACAATTTCGTTGGGGATGCAATGCGTGGCGCCACATGGGTTAGTCTACACAATGGTGGTGGAGTTGGATGGGGCGAAGTAATCAATGGAGGATTTGGTTTGGTGGTAGATGGAACTGATGAAGCAGCACAAAAAATTGAGAAAATGCTTCATTGGGATGTGAATAATGGAATAGCAAGAAGGGCATGGGCGCGAAATAGTCCAGCAGAACAGGCGATTCATCGTGCAATGGATAGAGAACCGCTTCTCCATGTCAATCTTCCAAATCATGTAGCCGATGACCTCATGGATGAGATATTCGAGGGGACATCATGATTCGACTTGATGGCTCATCATTGAGCTCGGCCCAGGTTGTGTCAATCATTGAAGGAAATCCTGATGTCACGTTGGATGAATCTATTCGGAATCGAGTAGATAGAGCTAGAGAAGCAGTTGATCAAATAGTACAATCTGGGCAACCAGCATATGGAATTAATACTGGATTCGGAGATTTAGTTAGTGTCGCAATTTCATCAGAGGACCTTAGTCGCCTTCAAGAGAATCTTGTAAGAAGTCACGCATGTGGCATTGGAGATGCAATGACTCCTGGAGCCGTATTAGGTATGATGGCAATTCGAGCAAATTCATTATTGGTTGGAAATAGTGGTATTCGTTGGGAAACTATTTCGACACTTGTTGCGATGATACAAGCAAGAATATCTCCAGTTGTACCTCGCATTGGTTCGCTTGGAGCATCAGGAGATCTTGCTCCATTATCTCATATGGCTCTTGGATTGATGGGTGAAGGCACAGTAGATGTAGAAAATGAGGGTGAATGGATTCGTATGGATGCAAGTGAAGCATTGGCTCAGGCAGGAATTAAACCGGTTTCACTCGCAGCAAAGGAGGGCCTTTCTCTGATTAATGGTACATCTCAGATGTGCGTTTGGCTATGTATTGCTGAACAGAATATGACTTCATTACTACGTGCCAGTGAGGTCGCTTTAGCGCTTTCAATCGAAGCCGCACATGCATCAGCATCGCCCTTCGACGAACGATTACACAATGCTCGACCTCATAAGGGACAGGCAGAAATTGCCTCACGTCTACGTAATCTTCTATCTAATAGTCCAAATATGGAATCTCATGCAGATTGTGAGAAAGTACAGGATGCATATTCATTCAGATGCGCTCCTCAGGTGATTGGTACAGTTAAGGAAGTACTCAATGAGTTGACCACTACACTATCTACGGAACTCAATAGTGTGACTGATAATCCACTAATTTTCGTGAGTGACGATGGAGTAGATGTTGTTTCAGGTGGAAATTTCCATGGTGAAATATTAGGTATTAGGGCAGATACTGCACATCTTGCAATTCATGAATTAGCCTCGATTTCAGAACGAAGGATTGCTCAAATGCTCGACCCTACTACTACTGGATTACCTGCATTTCTAGCTGAAGATCCTGGTTTAACTAGTGGGCTGATGATTTTACAGTATTCTGCAGCAGCAGCAATTTCTGAAATACGTGCTACTCTAGGGCCTTCTACAGCAACAAACATCGTCGTATCTGGTCAGCAAGAAGATCACGTTAGTATGGGTGCTACTGCATGTTGGCTTCTCGTACAATCAATTACTAACGCTACATCAGTAGTTGCAGCGGAGATGATTACAGCATCACTAGCCCTTGATCTTCGTTCAGCAGTTCTTGGTGATAAATTACAACCGCATCTTGATCACATTCGTAGTATAGTGCCAGTAGAACATGGGGATGTGAGGCGCGATATAGGTGTGAGAAATTTGATGCCATCCATTTGTAATGGAACGTTTGATTAAATCAATCTAATTTTTCCATTTCGTCTAGTTCGTCTCTAACCTTTTCTAATTCAGTTAATTGGAAGCAGCGAAATCTCATTTTTATCCGTTCAGGACTTGAAATTAAATTTCCTGCACGTTCAATCTGGGAAAGGCATTCAGTAGACATTCGAATTTTTGCTTCAATCAAATGATATACTTCTCTAGAAAGTTCAACATTAACATTGATTGCATCTCGAAGAGGTGAAACATCAAAACCAAAATGTTCCCATTGCGTACATCTTCTCTCTAGTGTGATTAAATCCATGCGGTCAGGTGGAAGGCGAGATAACATTGGAGGGATATCGTTCTCTATTTCTTGGGCGTAAATGCCAATCTCTGGAGGTGCTTCATCATCCTGCTGTTCTGTACTCTTAATGGAATCCAAACGACCAATTGTGGGTGCTTCCCTACGTAGTCTAGCCCATTGCTCTTTGTCCATCGTACCTGGAGCTCCAACGATGAGAATGCTCCATTCAGTATTCTGTGTTATGTCGACAATACTTCGAACAAATTTCAGAACTGCATCAAATCCATTTACACGAACTAGTAGTTCCACACCTTCTAGCCATATTATGCCTCTTTCAGATGAAATTGTACGATCCACCATGGAATAGAGATTCTCAAGTGCCGGTCTGATACTGTCTGATTGGTTCCGATCAGTGACCCATAATATTCGATGAGGTTCAAGCGAACATTTTGCTGATATCTGTTTTGGATTTGTTCGTGTAAGTGCATGAATCGGCAACAATCGACCATGGGATGAATGGAGATCTTCAAGGTCGGAAATGGGGTTTACAGAAGGCCAAAGATGAACCATGCCAGCTTCGATAGCATCTGAGGCCATATGAGGGCAGGATTGTGGCGGGTTCATCATCCCTATGGTGTCAAGGGGGGTCAATCTACCTCATCATGGCATGAACCGTTATATCGAGAACTGCACTCCAACACCTAACGGCCCACAGGCCGTGGGTGTGGAAAATGACTGATGATGAAAATGACATGGCTACATGTGGCGCTTGCCAAACGGACGTTCCTGCGGACTCGAGTGCGTGTCCTTCATGCGGAGTTTCGTTCTCAGGGATAGTCGAAGAAGATCTCGGAGAATGTGGGGCATGTGCAGCACTAGTCCCGTTGGATTCGAAGACCTGTTCGCAATGCGGAGTACTTTTTGTACACGATGATGTAGTACAGGTACTATCTGATTGGATGGAAGAGACAGGCCTAGATGTTACAACATTATTCGGAAGACTCGATGCTGATAATAGTGGAAGTATAGATACAGATGAATTGAGAGATGGACTGATTTCACTCCGAATTGCCGCCCTCCCTCCTGTAGAGGTTGAACGTCTTATTGCTGAAATTGATCAGGATCAGAATGGTACCGTTGAAATAGCGGAACTCCAGAATATTTTGGGCCAAGGATCAATGTCATTTTCAGACAATGTTATTGAAAGTGTCATGAAGAAATCAGGAATTGAAGATAGGGATGCATTCGTAGCATTCGCTACTTCCTTTGACGACAATGAGAACCGATACTTAGATCGTGCTGAACTAAAGAAGGCCGCTGAAGCATTCCTCAATAGAGAAGATGTTGAAGTTGAACCTATGGAACACGAACTTTCCGAGGAAGAAGAAGCCGAGGAAGAAGAAGCCGAGGAAGAAGAAGCCGAGGAAGAAGAAGCCGAGGAAGAAGAAGCCGAGGAAGAAGAAGACGAGGAAGAAGAAGAAGAGGAAGAAGATG
>DASCRU010000045.1:0-3523 GCA_034400015.1 Candidatus Thalassarchaeaceae archaeon
ACCAGCCACCCTACAAGAGGAATTGCAGAACTTCCTTCCTTGAGTGAACCACCATGAATACGCATTGCAAACCATGGACCAACAATAAATGAAAGTAAAATTGTAGCATATCCAACTGCCATCAAATTAGGATCTTCAGGAAGGAATGCATGCTTCAAAGCATAGACGAATTCTTCGAAGACCCCTCCGTGGTGGAATGAAAGATGATCATATTTTCCTCCAAGGAATTTAACTGTACCAAACATGGTTAAGATCAACCCAGTAAATGCAGTGACCAAAGATAGAGTTACGAGAGGGGTCTTAATCCAAGGTGTAGACTCGTGAACATGATCCACAACCTCTGATTTTGGAGCACCTGCGAAAGTCATGAACCACATCCTAGACATATAGAATCCAGTCATTCCAGCAGTTAATAGAACCAATAACGCAGGTCCAAACATTAGGGGTTCTCCGTGTAGGAAAGCTTCCCACGTATGTCCAACAATCCCTTCTTTAGACCAAAATCCGCCAATCAGTGGAATTCCAATTATGGACATTGAACCCAACATCATAGCAGTTGATGTCACTGGGAGATGGGCTGCAAGGCCTCCCATATTTCGCATGTCCTGGGGATCAAAGTCGTCATTTCCTCCATGAGATTCAATTTTTCCACCAATCAAGAAATCCATCATGTATCGATCTAGTTCTGAAGGATCTATCTCTCCATCTCCATTTCGATCCATTGCAGAAACTAAGGCTTCAATATCAGTAGATTCGTCCACAATCGAAGCAGATACGAGGCCTTCTTGGAGTTCAGAAATTGTAAGAGTTCGGCTACTATCTAAATCAAGACTCTCAAAGAATTGTCGAATGGTTAATCCTTCAGAACGTAGATGTTTAACTAATGAGACCAAGGCTTCTGGAATTTCAGATATGTCTGTATGATTTTCGTCATGATGATGAATGTGATGATGAGCATGATGCATTTCATGGATTACTGAACCAGATGCCATGAAGAGCATTCCCTTTGCCATTGCGTGATTAAAGAGATGGAACAAGGATGCGCCTAGTACAATAATTCCAGCAGTATGCATCGAATCTCCATCGTGATTTAGGAACCACAAAGCAGCACCTAAGCCAGTGAAAATGTAAGCCAATTGACTCATCGTCGAATATGCCAAGACCTTCTTGATATCATTCTGAACAAAGGCAATACTTGCTGCCATAAATGCGGTAATTCCACCAACCCATGCAACAAGTAGTCCTATGTCCTCCAAACCATGAACACCTCCATTTGCAACATCAACAAATGGAACCATTCTAGCTACCAAATACAAACCAGCATTCACCATTGTTGCCGCATGAATCAGAGCAGATACAGGAGTGGGGCCTTCCATTGCGTCAGGGAGCCAAACATGTAATGGGAATTGGGCTGATTTCCCAACTGCACCGATGAAAAGCATGACTAAGGCCCATCCAAGAAGACCTGCATCAACAACTGCTCCATTCAATCCGGTTGATGGATCATCGAAAACAACAGCGAAATTCAACGAACCATATATTCGATAGAGAATTAGTAATCCGACCATCAAGAAGACATCTCCAACTCTAGTAGTCATGAATGCCTTCTTTGCAGCTGAAGCAGCACTAGGCTTCCAGTAATAGAATCCAATCAAAAGGTAAGAGCAAAGTCCCATTATCTCCCAGAAAATGAAGAGCCAAAGGAAGTTGTCTGCCAGGACCATCCCAAACATTCCTGCCGTGAAAAGTAAATATTCAGCAAAGAAACGATGGTTTCTATTCTCATTGATTTCATCAGTAGTCATGTACCCTATAGCAAACCAACAAATGAGGAAGGTGAGGAAGGTCGCGACGAACAAAAGCATCAAAGTTGTTTGATCAACCCATATTCCAAAGGTGATATCAGTGAATCCCATTGGAACAATTATCCATCCATTTGCAGTATGAGCCATCACATCAAAAGATATCCATGATAGAATGTGATTAACGGTTAACGATTCGAAATGTGCTGTTCCCCCAATATAGTCTACAATTACCCACAATCCTACTCCGAGAGTAATTGTCATGGTCATCAATGCTGGAATTCCTCCTTCCTTCAGAGTATTCTTCCATAACGGATGCCCATTCCATACCTGGCCTGCAATGAGAATTAATGGAAACGCTACTAAGGGTGCAGCGATGATGATGAAGGACCAATCTGTAGCATGTCCTCCTCCTCCGAAAGCTAGCCCCAATGGGACCATCAAAGCAGCCAAAATAAACAGAAGAAGTTGAGATTCATTCTTTGATTCGCTCATCATATCCCCCCTCAATGTTTCAATAAATCAACCTCATCGAGATTGATTGTCTCCCTTGTGCTGTATAATGAAAGGAATATTGCAAGACCCACCGCAACCTCAGAGGCTGCAATTGCAATTGCAATTGATGTGAATACCCAGCCTTCGGGGTCTCCTGTCTGCATTGCTACAGCTACGAAATTCAAGTTGACTGCATTGAGCATTATCTCAATGCACATGAGTACAATTATCGCATGTTTTCTAGTGAATGCCCCTGCAAGTCCAATGAAGAATAGTATTGCAGATAGAGCTGAAATATAACCAGGATCAATCATTCTTCTTCACCTCCAGAATCGGATGAAAGGTGCATCAGCGCTAAATCGAGTTCAGGCAAATCCAATTTCCCATCATTGTTCATATCCATCTGTTTGACTAATTCATCAACATCCCATGGAGGAAGATTGGCTATGCTAGCCTTATTGAGGGCTAATTGAAATTCCATGGTATCAATCTCACCTGAATCATCAAGATCGATGGCTCGGAAGAAATCGAAAACGGTCTGTCGGCTCTCGCGTAGGAATTCTGCTAATTTTTGTAATTCATCACCTGTGGCAGAATCCATTGAAACTGTAACTGATGAACGTTTACTTGGGGCAGAAGACATTTGAATATCTGCTTCATTCCAGATTAGGTTCTCCAATCTTTCATCACGTACAAGGTATGATGCTCCAATCATTGCCATTGCTAACAATGCTCCAAGAATTACAAGAGAAAATGACCAATCAACCATGAGAGCATCAGCAAAACGTGCAGTTGGAGAAGTCATTTCTACTCCTCCGGATGCCCACCTTGGAGCATCTACAAGCAAACCAATGAGGTAGATGCCAAGAAGAGCGATGCTCGCACGAGCAACATTGCCCAATGCCCTCATTCGAAATCACCTTCCATGATTTGTCGACGTGTGAGCATCACACCGAATTGAACTACGAGCATGACGCTTCCGAGATAAACTAGAATCTGAATGGCTGAAAGGAGTTCTGCGCCGGCTAAAACAAAAACACCTGCAACTGCAAAGAAACAGAAAAGCAATGATAGCATGGAATGAGCGACTCTCTTCGCATAAACACAACCTAGTGCTCCACCAATTGCAATGATGCTGAACAAAACAAAAGTAATCAGTTCACCATCAATAGCCATTTTCATGCCTCCTTACTGGCCTTTTTTGCTGCTCTCTCACGCTTTGAACG
>DASCRU010000046.1:0-2187 GCA_034400015.1 Candidatus Thalassarchaeaceae archaeon
AGCAAATTGGGCAAATTCCAGAAGTTCATCGATTGCGATTAATTCCACTGCTCCTGATGGGTCTCTAGCAAATCTATCTGGATCGTTTTCACTGAGCTGATTCATATTGAATCTGAGTTGCTTAATAGCGAACAGAACATCTGGATGAGTCATATCACCTTCAACAAGAATTTCAGCAGGTTCACCTTCCTCTGCAAACCGCTCATTTACCAGGAACACTCCTGCAGCAAAATCAGACTCATCATCAAGGAAGTCTTCGACTTTGAAATCTCCCTCTAGTCCCAACATTGCAGGTGTTGCAATTGAGGTCAAGAGAATCATTAACAAAGCCACTAAGGGCGCCCAAACACCAGAAAAACGAGTTGTTGAAGCAAGCCACGAAGTTGGAATCAGCCGGATAAGACCCTCGGGTTCATCTTCTAATTTGCCTCGAGCATCCAACCATCGATCGACATCATACCGAAGAAGTGGGACCCATAATCCTGTTAGAATAAATGCGGAAAGAACTCCCAGACCGGCTTCAATCCCAAATGAACGAAGTGCCGGAATATCTGAGAAAATATTCGCCATGAATGCCCCTACAGTCGTCAATGAAGTGAGCATGATTGCTCGACCAACTTTGGAAATTGCAATGTGGGCTGAAGTCTCAGAATCATTTCCTGAACGTCTCTCTTCCTTGTATCTATGGAGAGCATGAAGACTATCATCAATTCCAAGTGCTAATATCAAAATTGGAAGAAGATTTGAGAATTGTGACCTTTGAATAATTTCAAAGCCAACCCAATCACCAATGATAATTCCCCAACCTATTGCTCCTTGCATCCACGTCAAACTAAGTACCAATCCACATCCTACTATTGCAACATCTGTCCACCGCCGTAGACTAATCCATAGAAGAACTGTAATTGCTGCCCCCATCAACGCAATGAGCCAAACACTGGAGAGAATCTCTCGATTAACTTCCACATTTGGGGATTCTCCAATTAACAGAGTATTTGTGAGTTGATCTTCTTGACTAATCTCATCCTCAAGAGCGAGGAAAAGCCACTCTGTTGAACAAGGTTTTCCTCCTGCCTCTACCTGAGATATGCATGATTCAGAATCAAGATTAGGTGGATTTGAAAGAAAGGAAAATCCTTCAGGAGAATAGCCCCAGTCCAATTCTGCATCCCCCCATGAAAATGTCCATCCAGCTTCGGACATTGCCTCTCTATCGAACTGAATTAACAACCATGCTGAACTAGCTGACCAACGCCCTGGTTGCCATTCAGCTCCCTCCCATGTTTCACCAACTAAGGTTCCATTCACTGGACCAATCACAGGAGATTCTGAATCAGGTAGGAATGCTCGGTCATTGGAAAGCCATCGGAGAAATGCCTGATGGCTATGGTTTGCCATTCGATGTGCTGCAAGATCGATATGGGCCTGTGTTATATTTGGATCATCAAACTGAAGACAATCTAATTCCCCACAATCAGTCCAATTCGTTTTTGGAGGGACATCTACGATGTAAATGCCCTGAGGTTCCTTACTAGGTTGAGTTAAGAGAGTTTCATTTCGCATGAATGATCTGAAATTATCAGGCAGAGATAAAACGCCATCGACAGGAGTTCCTGTAATCTCAGAAACTAATGGTCCAAGATGTTCGGAAATTTCGTGACTCTTAACTCGCTCCGCCTTTCTATCCAATTCTTGCAATACAGATAGATTTAGAATCCCTCCAGGAGGTTCTTCGACACCTGCAGACAAACCAGAATAGGGTTGTATCTGTTCCCAATCTACTGGTCCTGAATCGTTTACAAAAGTGGAATCGCGAATTGTGAGGATGTAACCGACCGTGAGACCGTTTCCAGAAAATTCCTGTTCAATAACTCGTGCTGCAGTTAATTCTGGTGATTCGAGATCGTATGATTCAATATCTGCTGGTGTTAGACTGATTGGCAATCCAGGGATGAATAACAATGTCATAAACAATATAATCAGATGAGAGGTTCGTCTCTTCTCAAAGAGCAAATCAGCTACACGCTCGAATCCACTCATGACTTGCTGTCAATACTTTTCTTGAAGAAGGCTTGGTTTTTTGTTATCTTCAAATCTTACAAACCCAACTCTCTCAGATCTTGGAGTGCTTGATGCATTTCTTCAGAAAGAGGTCCCGGTTCTGCTAAAACAAGTTCAACATCAAGT
>DASCRU010000047.1:0-4258 GCA_034400015.1 Candidatus Thalassarchaeaceae archaeon
TGAAAATTTACAATATGTCCTAATTTCGTTTGGGGGTGGTTTTACTGGTTTCGCTATAACATCATTGATTCGAGGAATCGGATCTATTCCAGGTCACGCCTTCTGGACAGGGATGACTGGATTTGCAATCGGGATAATGGCATCAAAGAATGAAGAATTATTGAAGGAGGATCTGAAAGATACAACAAAACAAGTTTGGAAGTTATTCGATCCAGATACGGGTCAAGAAATCCAAAACGGAAATACCTCTGCAACAAACACATTACTCCCCTCAATAGATGAACAACCACATGATTGGTACACATTACCTCCATCAATTGTAGTACCTAAGATGGAAAAAATAGGGAAAGGAATTCGACCACCATCTAATGTTGGTACTGCTTTGATTGCTGCAATGGCGGGGCACGCACTATGGAATTGCACAGCCGTTGCTACACCTTGGTTTACATTAACAACAACAGGAAGTGAAGGTTTGGCAATTTTGGCGTCACTTCTTTCTACAATAATATTAGTCATAGGCGTGCTCACCCTAGGAAATTCCCTATTGGATGGTGTTCACGACGAAGAAGAGAAATCAAGATTCTAGGCAATTGCGACACAACATAGGCGATGCCTTCATGCATCGTAAGCGTCCGAACATGCATGAACGAGATGATTGAATCCCTCACAGAGATAAACGGAGTCATAACGATTGGCTTAGTTTTAGCATTAGGAATAATTGCTACGGTCAAACGTTTTCTAGACACAAGTGGCATTCTCGCGGCAGGGGTAATTGGAACAGTTGTAGGCATAGGAGGTCATTGGACATGGCTAGCAACATTACTTCTTTTCCTAGTAACTGGTTCTTTTGCAACTCGATGGTCCTACGAGGAAAAGGATGCCATGGGACTTGCTGAAGCTAGTGAAGGATCAAGAAATTGGACAAATGTAATTGCAAACGGAGGAGCGCCTGCAATTATTGCAATGTTAGCATGGTTTTCAGAAGACCCCTCTGTTTGGTCTGCACCATTCCTTGCTGCTGTTGCAGTAGCATCTGCAGACACATTAGCATCAGAATTTGGAGTTCTGGACCCAAGAGTTAGAATGATAATTAGTGGCAACCATGTAGCTGCTGGAACAAATGGTGGGACATCTCCAACCGGCCAAATTGCTGCAGCATCAGGTTCGCTTCTTATCGCCTTCTTTGGGTGCTTCTTATTCGCTTCATTCAACAATGGATTTGATGCAGACATCATACGTGTTTTCTGCGTAATCACACTAATGGGATGGACTGGGTGTCAAGTGGATTCAATTCTCGGCGCATTATTAGAAAATAGGGGATTGATGACTAAAGGACAAGTGAACCTTGCATCTATTGCATTTGGAGCCGGCGCAACTTACCTATTACTAGGCCTAGTTTGACCCTATACTGCGACGGTTTGAACAACCCATGACGGTACATCAGAGTATGAACCGGGGCCAGAGGCATGTCAAGTCTCGATTCTTGGGTTGTTTGATTTTCCTAATACTGTGTGCAAGTATTGCCGTAGGAGAACCATCTTCTAAAGAGATTCCAGAGAGTGAAGGAACCTCTATTTTCTATCCCGAATCACATAATCTATTTCTGAATAATCAAACTTCATTGGATCTCATTTATCCTCTCGATTCGGGTGAGCCTCCACAAATCGATTTTAACAGATTGAGTAGTCAATTACTCACTGTAAATTCTCCACCAGTTGAGCACGCAACCCGTTTTGAAGGAAATATGACTGTTCGAATCTTTGCAGGTTTAGATGTTGAAGGGAGCACATGTAGATTGACTAACCCCCTCCCAGGATCTCCTGCAGATGCTCAGACTCAATTTACTGTGAGAGTTCTTGCAGGAGGGGCAGAGGTATTCCAAAATCAAACAAATCGAGAAGCACTAGAATTCGATTGGACTGCGCCGTTTGAATTCACTACATCAGCTTGGAACCTCAACTTCACACTAAGCCAAGGGGATTCGATAACAATGGAAATTTCAGTGGAGCATAATTGTATAGTCTCAGGGGGATTATATTTCGACAGATATGATACTGCATCTCGAATTGAACTTGATGGAATTCTATTCACTCCATCTCTAGAATCACGAGTAGATCAAAATGGGGCTGCAAGAGTAGAATTCATTCCTGGTTCTGTTTGGGGTGATGAAACGATTATTTCAACTGTCGTTGAAGTGGCGGGAACATACAACACATGGGCTGAAACCGTTCATGGAAATTGGCAGGAAGAACAACGACTGAGTCACTTTGAGACTCCGCATAGTACTCGAATAGGTGAAGGCAATCAGACTGTTTGGGTTTGGTCAGTTAACGGCACACTAGAACCGGGGATACATATGATTGACATTTGCATGTCTTTATCTGATTTAGATCCTAACGAAGATTGTCATTTAATTATCGTGCACCGATTCATAGTCGAAGAACCCCCTACATCACTAGGCAGAGTTGGATACCTGATTGCACTCGTTCCATTAACTACTCTAGTTTGGCTGGGATCATCGCTGCGAATTGGAACATTACCACTTCCGGCTTATTTGATTCTACTATTGATGGGATTGGCAGTAATGATTCCCGCAGCATCAATGCCCTCAATCGATGTAGGAGAAATAAGAGATGAAACAGCTGCCCCTTCGTTCAATTTACTCAGCCACTCAGGTGATTCATATGGCATAAATGACATTCTGAACGGAAACGACGCACTTGTTCTAGGAGTCTTTGAAACAGATTCTCCTAATGCTGAGCAACAACGAAAAGATTTTCTTAACGCTATGGAACGTACAGATTCCATTGCATTTGCACAACTTGCCACTGGAGAAGATGTACGAGCGATTGACATAGATGCACATGCTGCAATGGTGAATGGTTCATGGCCAATATTATTGGATGAAAATAATGCTGGAATCGCTTCCCAATTCCCATCCGGTGCAACTGATTCAGTATTAATAATCGATAAAGCAGGATTTGTTTCAGGATGGACTTCTGGTTCAATTGGTAGTGACGCCATTGTTGAATTGGTTAATTCAGCTACAACTGGTTCTGATAGAAGCGCCCTAGATCTATTGTTTGGAGTACTAATCGGAGCAGGTGCTATACTGCCTCTTCTTTTTCTTTCTCTACCTAGAAACAGAGTTGAACCACCTGAAACCGTAATGATCCCAGCCGCTGGAATTCTCGGCACAATTGGAGCGAATGCCATGGGTTTCGCTCTTATTGCAATACCCATGGCAATACTTGCAATTGTTCTAAGGGGAGGATTGTGGCCATTCATCGAAATATTATTTGCATGCTGGATGATTTCTAGTGCGACCCAAATGCTACGGAATGGAAAGGTGTTTGAAGTAGACTGGGTAGCGAAAAAAATTCATCAGAAGTTTCCAGATAATTACCAAGAGTGGAGAGATTTGGGAACATTCACTGAAGATGCGACAATAGGATTCTGGTTCGGATGGATTTCATGGATAGTGTACCCTCTGTTGATCCCTCAAACCGTTGCAGCACCAGCATGGACAGGGATTATAGGAGTGTTAATTGGAATTGGTTCTCTATTACTCCATCTAACAATTGCTGGATTGATTGGATTGATATTGCGTGGAATTGCAGGTATTGGAGGCGGAATTTCAGTTAGCCTTGGTCGCTTTAGTGCAGGTGCTCGTCCAAGACTGTGGGGGGCCACATCATTGTTACTTGGAATCTGGATTCTGTTTTACCTCATTCTTGGGCCACTAATGGCTCGATTTGGATAGAAACATTCCAATGGAATCCATTTGGATTCTGAACCTACATCAAAGAGAAGAAGTAAGATCATGTAAAACAGCAGTGGGATCCTGTGCCTTAGTTACGCCACTAGCCAACAATACTCCATGCGCCCCTAATTCGAGCGCCACTGCAACATCTTCACCAGTCTTGACTCCAGCACCACACAGAACTCTAACTTCTGGATTTGCTGCATGAACTGCAGCTACAGTTCCAGAAACTATTCCTGGATCCGCTGTTGTGACACTAATGTCTCCTCCAATCAATTCAGGAGGCTCAATTGCAATGAAATCGGGATTTAGAGCGGCAAGAGCCGCTGCCTCATCTACTGTGGCAGCACAAACACATGTTGTGAAATCATTTGGGAGCATTTCTAACACCGCACGAACATGTTCGAACGAAACCCTACACTCAGAATGATTGAGAATTGTACCTGAAGCGCCATTGGATATTGCTGTTGATGGTGAAAGATGACCAGTATTGGA
>DASCRU010000048.1:0-8818 GCA_034400015.1 Candidatus Thalassarchaeaceae archaeon
GATCTAGTTGCAGATACCTTTTCTATCAACTTGAGTGGAGTTCCGTTAAATTGGTCTGCCACAGTATTTTTCTCAAATAACCATACCACAATTTTCCCTGATACCGCAATCTACCTCAAAGGTGGAGAGAAGATTGAGATATACATGCGTGTAATTGCACCATCCATCTATCAAGCGAATGACGATGAAGTTGCAAACATCATCGTCTCCGCAATATCATACAAAGATCCTGCAATCCGTAGCGATAGATTGACGAGTACTCTGATGGATGTTGTTCGTGGAATTCAACTTGATACAAGCCATACTCAAAGTGATATTGAGCAAGGTGGCACTGCAATTTTCTCAATCACGATAACGAATACAGGAAACGTGTATGACACATTCCAATTCTATGATCCAAATTCATTAGAGGGTCAACAAGAATGGTTATTGCCTTATGGTTGGGGTATCAAATTCCCCCTCACAGTTTCTTTGGAACCCGGGGCATCAGTAACCAAGAATTTGGAAGTTAATGTTCCTACCACACAAGAACCGGGAACATGGGTTGTTTTCGTTAAGGGATGGAGCACCGGAGAGCCGGTAAAATCGGTGGAGAAAGGAACATATGATGTTCTAGAGCTTTGGATTAACGTATCTATTCGTTCTTCTGGAAACATTGAATTTGAAATATTTGATACAACAGAGGAGGTACTTCCTGGAGATTTAAATTCCGACCTTACAAAGGATGAAGGATGTGCTGAATACACAATCAAGGTGAAGAAGAATTTCGCCCCAGGTCTTCTGGTATTTGCTGTTCTTGGAGGTCCTGAGGAATGGAATACTAGCGTCCCTCTAAGTACGTGGCGACAAGATAATTGGTTTGTCCAATTGGATTTCAAGAATGCTCCAGACTATACTGAAGCAACACGTTACGATCCAACAGTGCCACGATATTGGTCACAAACTGGCGTTCCATACGATGTTGTTGCAACTGTTTGCGCTCCAGTAAATGCAGATGCAGGCATTGGTCCAGCAGTGAAGATCAAGGCTTACTTGCAAGGATCACCCAAAGTATCTGATGAGCGAATACTCTCTACAACAGTCAAGCACGTATACGTTCTCGATGCATCTACAGAATCACTTGAGAATGATATGAATCCCGGAGAAACATGGGCAGTTCCAGTTAATGTGTTGAATGGAGGTAATGGCCCAGATCGATACGATATGAGAATCACATCAATTTCAGATTCTAATGGGTTAGCACAACCTTGGGATGTCGAGGTTTTCCGGTCAGACATGACTGAATTACAACGTGATGAAAATCAAACCGTTATGATTCATGTCAATACTCCAGATCAAGTTGCAGCAGGACAATATTATGTTACAACATCAATCTTTTCAGAAGAGGCCTTTGAAGGTACAAAACTCCGTGATGTTATTCCATTAGTAATCAATGTGAATGAATTCCACGATATGCAAATTTCATTGGATCCTTATGTTGAGAGTGCAGTTAAGACAACAGCACCCGGAAGAACAGTACGTTTTATCATGAATTTAACCAACAATGGAAATGTTCCAGACATCCCAACAATGCACAATCACACTTTGAAGGGCGATGGTACATGGGACATGGATCCAGGAATGAATGCACTCGCAGGTTGGGCAACACCTCACGCAGTAGAGTTCGCACTCCTTGATGGATTTGAAACCGAATACCCAGTAGAAAGACCATGTAACGAAATTCAGACCGATGATGAAAAACCAGAGTTTGATTGCTATTATGATGTATTTACTGGCACATGGGTACTTCCACCTATGCCAGCATATACTACGATTCAATTGGTAGCAATAGTCAATGTTGGATCAGACGCAGCGTTAGGTAATCGAAACATTGGAATCAAGACACTTTCCGATTTTGGTAGTTCACTCGATGGAGGAGATGATGACGAGACTCCAGAATGGGCAGACTCTTGCACAATTGATACAGATAACGATGGTTTGGCAGATAATGATCCAGGATGTGACACAAATGAACAGATCCTATCACTCCGTTTACGAGCACCCAATCTTGTTTTCGTTGGTGATGTTGAGATTTCCGAAGAGCAGGCCTCAGCAGCTGTTGGTGAAATGATTCCAGTTCAAGTAACAATTCAAAATACAGGAAACGTTCACGCTACAGACATCAATATCATTCTCTGTGTAGGCGATATCGATGATATTCGAAGCGATGGGTGTGGGGAAGAGAACGTTGTATATCGGCGCGTAATTGGGGCATTGATGCCAACTGAAAGTTCGGATGAAGGTGTTACTATCACGCTACTCTATCCTGTAACAGCAGGTAGTGATCGAGTGGTTGTGGTTATTGATCCAGAATTAAACATCGTCGAAGTTAGTGATGATGATAATTATCTTGAAGTTGATGAGAAATTACAATCGAACAATCCAGTAATTGATGTTGCAATGGTTGTGGTTGGCAAGTGGTCAGTTCCGACCATTATTATGGCTGCCACCGTAGGTTTACTTGGGGTTGCAGGATTGATGATGATATCTCGAAGAAAGGAAGCCTTGGATCGTGTTGCTGAACAAAGTAGCCTTCTCCAAGATACGGATGATGACGTAAGATTCTGAAATTCAACCTATCCTTGAATCCACCAAGGAAGGGGAGTTGACGAATCCGCTGGGATGAAAGCATCATCTGGGTTTGTATTGGCAAGGTGCCCCCTAATGCCATCAATTACCACGTGCATATCTTTTGATTGAATCAATAGGTCTCTTGCGATTCGATCCAAATCTAAAGGTCGACTAGGGTCATCTAGAATTGTATGAACAATGGAACGCTCTTTGTATGTTTCAAATTCTCCATCTACAGTTTTTGACACACGCCTCAAGACATGTTGGTGAAGAGCAACTAACGCATCTCTTTCTGAATCTATGTTGTCTAACATTCCTTGAATACGAGCAATATGCCTTGCTCCTTCTGATATTGACATTCTCCTTCTACCACCAATTCGATTTGCAATTTCCATAGCAGAATTAGGCAAATTTTTCGAAGAAGAGAGATTTACTGGACTTCCTTTCGGTAGTGGCGTATGTTTCATTCTGAAAAGATCAGGTCCTAGATCCATTCTGAGACTAAATGATTGTTGAACTGTGTAAATTTTCTTTGGAGGGCCGCCTTTTTGAGAAGCAACTTTTTCCGATTCCACGAATCCATTTTTTTCTAACACATTGAGATGTTTAACGATCGCCTGTTGGCTAACATCCAAATGTTCTGATAGTTGTAATGGATAATGAGGTTCCCGAACCAATCGTTTCAGAATTTCTCTACGAGTAGGATTACTTAGGATGTCAATCGCGCAATCGAAGTCCACCAACTCTTCCCAACCTGAGGTTAGGTAGTGACGCTTCTCGTAAAAACTCGTTGGGAGGAAACCGAATTTTAACCAGAATCCCAGTTTTTCCAATCATCTCCATCTTCATCGTCTTGGTTTTCGGCTCTTGGAAGCCGGTTTTCAATTGGTTTTGATTGAATATTTGTTGTCGATTTAGGGTTTCCATCAACAAAGGGAGATGGGACTGAATTCACCCTTTTTGCCACTCCCTTTACATCCGAAGGGTCCATTTTCCCCTCTCGAATTTTATACAATTCATCTGTGGTAGGGATTTGATTGGTGGGCATTCCTTTCATGATGATTTTTTGTTCTACTTTTTCTCTACCAACCAATAAGTGAATGATTAGAGATATTGGAAGAATTAGCAACCCCAAACAACATGACAAAAATGCAATTAGAAGAGCAGGTTGTTGCATTGCTTGCAAATCTACAGCTTGATCATCAACGACATATAGATTTGAAGTAGAATTTTCATTACTGAAATTATACAATCCATCATCCTTCAGTGAAATGGTCCCAACCGAATCATAGATTATTGTACCATCTGAACCAGTTCTTTGTGGCTGCATCCATGTAGGTGCCGAAATAACAATTTCATTGCCTTGGGAATCTATTATTTCAATATCTAATGTCGCATCAGATCCGATTTCATCGACAATTCTCAAGAGGGTGTAGATTCTTCCTGGCTGTAATTCTAGAATTTCGTTTGTATTTGGTTCTACAATCCCAATATTATTGATTTCAGGGTCCAATAGATCCTCGACATCATCCATGGAATTAGTGAATGAAATTATTGCAATTGTAATTAGGCCAATAGCTGTAATTGCCAACCATTTCCCCCATGGCCTCCTCCTTTCCCCCATGGCCATGAAAATGAATAGCCTTCCTCTTTCTTATTCTTTTCAGCACTTTTTTTGTCCATTGCACTTGTTTTTTTTGTATCTTCAACCACCAAGGCCAAATTCTGCTAACTTTTGAGGTAGATATTCATCAGTAACATAATCCAATCCATATTTGGCTAGTGATTGCTGTTCTGCCTTTAGTCCATGTTCCAACATCATATTGATTTGATCTTGCCATGCCCCAGTTGAAAATCTAGGATCAGTTAATTCTGCCTTTAGAGCCTCAATATCTTTCGGAGTTAATTTGTCACTTGGTAGATCGTATGCCACAATATCTTCAGCAGTAATCCCAAGATATTCAGCCCCCGTTGTTGCAAGATATTCAGAGATATGAGCAGTTTTGATTGCACCATAGGCAATACTGGCAAAAATTCTGAATGACCAAGGATCACAGTCAGCGAATACCATTACTGGTTTATTCCATGCTTCAGACATTCGTTTGATCATTCGTCGAGTAGAACGTGCAGGTTGTCCTTTGAGGTGAATTAATGCACATCTTGAATCTTCATCAAATCCATTTTCAACCAATCTGTCGAACATTCCACCAGTTTCAATTGCCATAATATAATCGACATCTTCATCGATTAACTTGATTTTTTCAGGTTCAACATTGTATGGTAATCCATATCCTGAATCTCCCACATCGTCTCTACAATTTATTCTCATCCAGTCTCCTTTTCGATTTCTTTCTTCGATTGTAACATTTCCAATCATTCTTGCACCATCTTCTTCTGGTCGTAATTTGAAATCTTCTCTTAGGCATTTGGTGACAATCTCAAGGTCTTCTGCAAGGTTGTTACTCTCATTCTGAGTCCCAAACTTCCCAAGACCCCACCCTTCTGAGATGTAATACATCTCTCTTAATGTAGAGGATTTTTCAGAGTCAATCATTCCTTCTATGAATTCAATTACATGCAATGCTCGGAGTAATTGTCTAGCCGATCCTAAACTGGTAGCATCTCGAATTGTTTGCTTCTTTCCATATTTGTATACACCCAATCTTTGGTTAAATTCAATATTTGTTTTTGACCTGACGGGAAGAGTCATTGTAGGAGGCAAACCTTTGAGCATCCGATTGTGCATTTCTTCAGCAACTTCATTCAAACTTTGAATTACTTCTTCTCTATTTTTTGCTTCAGACATTATTCATCCCCCCATTCACCTAAGCCAGTTTGTCTTGACTCAACAGATTCGACAACCGCTTGTTTAATTTCATCTTGATCAAGGGTTCCACTTCCATCTTGATCATGAGTCTCAATTACTTCTTCAGGACTCTGATTTTCAGGCAAAACCTCACCAAGAATACCCTCCATTGCATCAGCCACTTCTCCAGCATCTAAATCTCCAGAATCATCAACATCAGAGTCCATCGCATCTTCAGCAACCAATGAAGCCTGTTGAGTAGCTTCTTCCACTGCCCTTTCCTCTTCTTTTTGGATTTCTAATAGTATATCCTCATCTATTTTTGAGGCGCCTATGATGTCTCCGGCTCCTCGGAAAAAGACTTCTGTATTATTCCAATCATTATGTTCTAAACCTTTGAGAGTGAACTCAATCGTCCCTGCTTCACCTGGGGGAATGGTGTCTAATTTCCAACACCAAATACCTCGAACCTCACGCCGTCCCCCCAATTCATTTTCAACGAATTCAACCCCTTCTCGTTCCGGATATTGAGCAAGAATGGAGTATACACGAGGTCGAGCAGAGTAATTATGAATCTTAATTTCACACCTGTGTACTTTGGAATCTTTGTCCCATTTTACTTCATCTTCACAAAATACAGCATTCATTATTTTAGTGATAATTGGGGCTAAATCTGGCTCTTCTCTATCCAGTAAAGATGATGCTTTACTGGCGATAGCAGGAAGGATTTCATTGACCAATTCGAATTTCTCCTTTGTTTTGGCCTTTTGTGCACTTTTCTTTTTGTGATTTTTCAAATGTCTTCCAATTTCTTGAAGTGCTTTTCGAATTTCAATCATTACAATTTCATTATCTGCAACCGCTTCTTTAGCTTCAGAAGTAAATTGGACATTTGTGCTAGCAAGATGAACAAGGATTGTAGCAGGCCCCTTTGGAACCCCCTTCCCTCCAGGTTGATCCAAACCATATCCTTTCCAACTAACTGCTTCAATTGCTTTTGTTAGTAGACACCCACCTTGTTGGTACATGAGGGGTACTCTGTTTGCGAATCGAAGAACTTCAATTGCTCCTTCTGCAGGAACATCCCCACTTCCGTAGATTAGGCCAACTTCAACTTGGAACGGATTCCCATCTGCAACACTGGGCTCTCTAGTTAATGTAGACACAAAGGCAGTATCAACACCCTTTTCCAACCCCTTTTTGATTAATAAATCCTCAATTGGAGACAGACAATCTGTTGGAGGAGCCATCAATCTAACTTGATTGAATGCTGTTAGAATTTGTTGGGTTTCTTCAGGAGTCACATCACTCGGAATGGCCTTAGGATCAATTTCTGCTGAAGATAGAATTTCCTTCATCGCCCTCATCGGGACTCCTGAAAAAGTATGTCGTAAGAAACCCCGCATGTTTCTTTCTGATGAGTCCCTCAAAAGCCGATTCAATGCTCCAATTTCAATCCCATGCGGGTGAGGTTTGATTTCTCTTACAGGTCTCGGCAGTCGATCAGTTACACGTTCTGAAACAAAACTATCGATTATTTCGTCATTCTCATTGTATGCGTGAAATCGAATGGTTGCATGAGGGTTAACAATTGCAGTCATCCGAAGATATTGTCCAACACTTTTCTTTCCCCTCTGAAATTTTGCTTTCATTGGAGCTTCAATGCGAAGTCCATGTTCCACAGGAAGCCCATTATGATCCAAGAAATCATGCGTTCGTTCTCGATTTGAAACTATAGCAGCATTTTTCTTAGTGTCCAATCCAATATCCATTTTCAATGCGGTAGCATCCTTTGCTATTTTTGATACAACATGGGTAGTTTTTCCAGTAGTTAGTTGACTATACATTACAACTCCAGTAATTCCAATTCCTTGTTGTCCCCGAGTTTGCCGTATCGTGTGAAATCTAGATCCGAAAAGAAGTGAACCAAACACTTTTTCAATTGATTTAGCAGGGATTCCTGGACCGTTATCTTGTGAAATCAACATAATCCTGTCATTTTTGTCGGGGACACGCCGTAACTCTATGGAAATTGTCGGTAATATTCGATGTTCTTCACACGCATCTAGTGAATTATCAATCGATTCTTTGACTGCAGTAATGATTGAACGTTGTAAAGTGTCGTAACCTAAGAAATGCTTATTCTTTTCAAAGAATTCACTAATACTGGCTTGCTTCATTGTGCTTGTCGCGCGTCTGCCCATGTGTTCACCCCCATTGCGGTCCTCCTTCGACCTAATGTCGAAGGGCCACTCACAGGTATTTGCACTCGACCATTGAGGGTTATTGAAGTCTCATCATAACTTTTGATTAACGAACACAATTAATCATTAATCAATCATTGACGGTGATAACCACTCCCTCTTTCAATTTCAGATGATCGATAAAGTTGCTCTAGCAAAACTACTGCTGCCATTTCATAAGTCATTGTTAGTGGGCCTAGACCTAATTTTTCATGCTTTATTTCTAGATTATTTCCCCATCCATCTACTGGGCCAATTGCGAGGTGTATAGTTTCAGAACCACTTCTCCATTCATTCCATTTATTGACGAATTTATCAGTAGTTATTGAAGGCCCGTTTTCATCTAATAGTATCAGTTTCCCTCCACTCACTTCCTTTTCCAATTTTGAAATATATTCCATCAATTTCAATTTCCCAGAATGCCGAATTAGATTTACCCCTCTTCCACTCAATCTTGTGGCATATGTTTCGATGAGTGTTGTGTATGCACCTTCTCTGGCCTTTCCATGAAGATGTACATTGATACGTGCCACATTCTCTTTGAAATATTGATTGTTATTGACCCATTCGACCTATCTTAGGGTTCAAAGGCCTTGCCTGTGAGGCCCAATTATGTCTTGGTGGCCCTTCTCTAGGAAACGCTCAGACAGATTTGTTGATAATCCACACATCAAAGGATCACGAATGTGGTTGATTGAATTGCAAGAGACTTGTGAGAGAGAGTACCAAAATTCAGCGGCAGGCCAATCTTTGGTACGTGAAATGCAAATCGAATGGACTGAAGCACATCAAAGAGGAGAAATTAGTGATGATTTATTCAATGGATTAGATCGACGCGCATTTAGATTATTGAGGGCTACATCAGAAGAATGGCTAAGATGGCTTGATGATATTGAGTTCTGGAAACCAGGTTGGAGGGGAGATGATGGAACCCCAAATTCCGAATGAAATTAGGTGATATAATGTTACTTTGGACAGCATTATTCGGATTAGTTTCAGTAGCATTATTTTGGTATGCACGTCACCAACCATTTCCTGAACATGGTAATCTAGCAGCTTCACTTTTTTTGTTTACTGCATTCATCCTTTTCATTGCACTTAGTTCACCAAGACCAACATCACCAACAATCCCACCAATTTTGGCAATTGTTTTGGGAGG
>DASCRU010000049.1:0-3063 GCA_034400015.1 Candidatus Thalassarchaeaceae archaeon
GAATACCCTGCCAATTCAGGATTATTGTACGTGGTTAATCCCGGAGGTCCATTTTGGAGTGTAAGCGCTCCAGATATTGATCTAGATGTTTGGGCACCGTGCGAAGTAAATCCTCCTGCTGATACTGGTCCATGCAATGGTTCAGAATCGGTTGGCGTATGGAATGACACATCTGTACCCGTAATTGGTGATGTTTACGAATATCCAGCAAATTCAGGAATGTATTACGAGATTATTTTCGATCACGAAGGTAACATAAGCAAACCTGATGGACCTGGAAACGAGGAGTTTTGGTCACCAATCGATTGCCCATGTGAGGAATCATGGGTAGATAATGGACAACCCGTCTGGGATGCAACTGTCGATTATCCCGGGAACTATGTTGTGGCATGGCCCTTTGGTTCTAACAATCTCTACGTTCCTTTGGAGCCAACGGGTGTTATGAGTGGTGCAGAGCCTGGCGTTGATCCACATTGGATTCATTGTGTAGATTCTACTTCAGAACCGATTACTCCTGCTGTAACTGGTCCATGCAATGGTTCAGATTCCGTTGGCGTATGGAATAGCACATCTGTATCCGTAATTGGTGATGTTTACGAATATCCGGCTAATTCTGGATCATATTATGAAGTAATCTACGTTGATCTTAATGGATTGATTAGCACCGCTCCCGGAGAAGATCAAGATTATGAATTCTGGTCACCAATCGATTGCACATGTGAGGAATCATGGGTAGCTAATGGACAACCCGTCTGGGATGCAACTGTCGATTATCCCGGGAACTATGTTGTGGCATGGCCCTTTGGATCTAACAATCTCTACGTTCCTTTGGAGCCAACGGGTGTTATGAGTGGTGCAGAGCCTGGCGTTGATCTACATTGGATTCATTGTGTAGATCCTACTCCAGAACAGATAGAACCTGCTCCAGAAGATGGTTGGCTACCTTCAATCGGTGTCTTTGGAACTGTTGTTGCAATTAGTATGGCGGTTTTAATTACAAGACGACGCATTTAATTTCTTGTAATTTGATTACTTGGTACATTAGGCCATAGCACTTAATTGTAGAATTGCGGTCATTTTTTACGCCAAATTGAGTAGGTTGAAGCGTGTTCATCAGTCTCGGATTTCTTTAGTTTTTCAATGACTTCTTCAGTCCAATCTGTTTTGTCCCATTCAGGCATTTTCACATCTCCTTCAACATTTGCATGAATAGTCGTGAGATGTATTTCTTCCACTTTATCGAACATTGCAGAATAGGTGCCTGCTCCTCCAATAATCCATGTTTCATCACATCCCTCAGCGAAAGAAATTTCCATAGCCTGTCCAGGATAGAATGCTGTTTCTGCCCCCTCGTCACTCCAACCAATCTGTTGTGTCAAGACGATATTTATTCGATTCGACAATGGGCGATGAGCATCTGGAAGAGAATCCCATGTTTTCCGTCCCATTATCACTGCATTGGTGTCGCCTCCGTCACCAACAGTAAGTTGTTTGAAACGAATCATATCACTCTTAACATTCCACGGAAGATCTCCGTTTATTCCAATGACTCCATTCTCGCTGACTGCTGCTATGAGGCATGTTCTCATGGGCTCGTGAGGAATTGATGGTTGAATAACGCTCTGCAAAGTCGATTGTAATTTGCGCAGGACTCATTTGTGAGATGCTTTACGCAAACACATGGTACACCGGAGTACACACTCATTAAATCGAGTTGTACCCATAATTCTAATTCTACTCTCGGCATCACTCAGTGGATGTTTCGGTGATGATGAAATTAATCCTGAAATTAATGATGAAACCAATGTTGTAGAAATTGAATGGGGTGAGCCATACTATATGCCTCGACATGAAGAGTGTATTGATCCAGATAATGGTCAAGATCCTGGTTACGAGGGATATGGAATTGGATATGAACCCTCAATATCGATTACAAATAATGGAAACATGTTCATTACTGCTCACAAGGATCTTCGATGGGGTGGAGAAGATTCTCCGATCCCTATAATCCTTGATCCTGATGATCCTGGTCCTTGGTGGGCATGTACTGATGGACAGGAAACGAGTTGGGATTACTGGGCCTCATGGTTTTGGGCCTCATATGATAATGGAACAACATGGGGGCATGGAGAAGAATTCGATCCTACACCTGGTAATATGCTATTTGCAAACTATCTTGCAGGAGGTTCTGAATGCCTAGGTGATGAAGGAGATATAGCAGTAGATGCTATGGATACTGTATTCTATCTTGATACGACCCTTGAGGATAATTGGTGGCACATATTAGGAGACAATGGCACCACATACGAAAGTGGTGCATGCGCTCGAATGAATACAATGGCAGCTGATGATCGGCCATGGGTTGCAGCTCAGGGTGATGGGATCATCCATTACCTCGGGAATTCAGGTGCCTCTCCACCAGAATGCAGCGGCGACTCGGGTAGATATTGGTATTATCATTCAGAGAATTCAGGTTCCTCATTCAGTCAGTGTTATTCCATGCCAGGTGGCTGGTCTACGATATCTTCTCAGAATCATGGTCCGTATGTCTTTGTAGTTCAGGAGGATGCTGACAGTTCTAGTGGTACAGTTCATGTTAGGATATCAGATGATTATGGTAGAGGAACTGGGCCAGGACCTTCTGATGGTTCTTGGGCTAGTCCCGTAGATATTGGTCCAAGAACTGGTAATTGTCCCGAAGGTTATCCTGTGATTAACAACAATGAGAAGGGAACAGTTGCAGCTGTTTGGGCCGATTGTCCAAATGGCGGAACTGGTCCTTGGATGATGAGGTTCTCGATATCATATGATAATGGAACAAATTGGTCTGAGTCGTGGGATGTGACTCCCTTTGATCGAGGGATCAATATGTATCCCTTCATTTCAATATCTGAAGAGGATGTTGTAAGTCTCGCATTTTATGGATTGGATTTTGATCAGAATGCGAGTGAAGATGGGTATACCTCAGGCAAGGAATGGTTCCTCTATGCCGGAGCCCTTCGCGAGCCGTCGTTCAACGATTCCTGGTCTTTTTCTGTGGCTGATCCAACTCCACTACATATT
>DASCRU010000050.1:0-3325 GCA_034400015.1 Candidatus Thalassarchaeaceae archaeon
ACGTCGATACCTAGTAAAGCTCGGTGAGGGGCAACTAATCGTGTAAAAAATGAATCAATGGTACCTATTGGAGCATCTTCTAGAAGCATTCGGAATTGATCTGGAAGACCTTGGGCAGTAATCCTTGAATCTGCACCATCATTATCATCTCCTGATGTTGTTCCTTCTCTCAATTCACCTAAAGCAATTCGAATTCGATGCTTGAGTTCTTCTGCGGCTGCATTTGTAAATGTGAGTACGATGACCTCAGTAGGTAGTAAACCACCCCATTCGTTTAGATCAACTCGATGCGCATTCCCATCAACAATCATTCCACCTGCAAGGCGACCTGGTCGAGATGGACGCGGGAGAATCATTGATGCTCTCTGTACAGGAGTTAGATAGTGCTCAATTACCCGGTCTACTATTGTCTTAGTCTTACCAGTTCCCGCACCAGCATCTAAGACTAGATGCGCATCAAGATTCAATGCAAGACGTTGAGCATGATTCAACCCCATTGTCCTTCACCTCCAATTTCAGAAAGGCCACAAATATCCGATACAGGGCAATAAGAACAAAGATGAGTCGGGTTGGGAATGACATTGCGATTTCTAGCAGCGTGCACTGCACGAAATACTGCCTCTAATCTATGTTGCATCCAACCTCTAAAACCCGGTTGTGTAGGAGAAATAGATTTACTAGCTAATGGTCTAAAAAGTCCATTTAATACATCTGTACGTTCACCAATCTCTAGACCAACGAGAGAGTCTGTCCATTCAGAATCTAATTCAATATGATGTGTTGTTTCTAATCCAATGTCTGAGACTCCAACACCAATGACCAAATCTCCTGGATGTTCAATCTCCCATGCCCTAGCATAGATAGCCAATTGAACATCTTCCAACAATGCATTGTGATGTTTATCTGCACCTCGATCTTTCGATGCCGTTTTCATATCTCTAATCAATACCAATCGTTTAGGCTTCCATTGATTATTTGGAATCAAAGGAGCGGGTTCATCCGAACCTGATTCATCAATTAATTCTCCCTTTTCTCCAAAGGGAACCAAATCTATTCGATCGATGTACCCCCTGACTTTTACATCGTGCCCCGATTTGTCTTTACCGATGATTGTTCCTTCTTCTCCTCGTACTTTTCCAATTTTATACTCCATACAGATTGGAACAGAATCAGGAATGCTATATTCTGCTGAAATAATCTGTCCAAACCTACCTGATGGATCAATTTGCGGGCGTTTAATCAACCAAGATCTCCAAGATTCATCATCCATCCCAACGAGATCTCTTAATCTCTCATCGGTGACGACATCAGATCTAGAAAGCCAAGGTGCATGCAAATCAAGTAATTCGGCCATTTTCGTCATCAGAGCCTTTCGATTAATTCCACTCGTAGCAATTGATTGAGGCTCAAACGTGGTTCGTTCAACTGATCTAGTCATTCCTAGTGTATTCTCAACCATTCCTTCGAATACTTCGTGAATCAAGACTCCTCGGGTTCGACTATCGAGTTCTTCATCAGGAATGTCATCAGCACCTGCAAACAAAGCCTGACTGAGCCAACCCTTCCTCCCACAATCTATCCATGAATTAAGTCTAGAAGGGGACCAGACCTCTGGAACTTTCCACTCTTCTCCTGGAGAATATCCATGTCTTTTGTCGATGTATTCGATGTCTATTGCTTTCGGATGAATGGGTCTTGGATCAATAGACATGGTTTCCTTTTCATTCCATTTCCCTCCAATTACAGGCCATGTAGGATTCTCAACTGGTCTTGGAATGTCTCGAAGATGTTTTTTAGCTGGAATCATGGTCAAGGGCTTGGTACTAACTACAAAATCACGAACTTCATCTAAATGATATGCATTTGAACCTGTAATGAGAGATGGTTGTCTTTGAAGTCGATCTGAAAACAAATCTGATTCCAATGTTACAAGAGGTGACGAATAGGAAAGGGGTTGTGTTTTTGTTTGATGACGTTGAAGAAGCAAGTTTCCTTCTGAGGATCTTTCACTTCTCCACGAAACGCCGTGGGAATTTTCAATCACAACCGTAGATAATCCATCAGAATATGGAATTACTGTTCGATCTTCTGCAACAATCAATGATGTTGTGTCGAATTCAATTCTAGACCAACCTAATGATTCAGAGATATCTTCCTCTGTGAGGAAAGAAGGAAGTGTCTCTAATTCGGATGTTTCTCTCCAATATTCAACGTAAGGAGCAACTGGAGGAGATGACTCATCCAGGATTGTTGGATCTACAATTACAACCTCTTCACCTGAATGGAAAATTGATTGTAACAAATGACGTGCGTGACGAATTGGGCCATCCGGTCTTAGGATTCCTAATCTCTGCCTTTCCTCCTCGTGCAATAATGGGGGAATAGTTACTCTAAGATCCCATGCATTGGCAGTTGGTTCAACAACAATTACTCGGCTAACTCTACATCCTAGAATATCATCTGGTGTTTTTACCATGACTGATGAATGGGGTGAAGATATTTCGGGCATCATTCCAGCATCAATGATTGATTGAACTTGATTGCACCAAGATTTGGGATCAGTTGGACTCGAAACTCCCATTGATTTCTCGTACATTCGTAATTTAGAAATCTCATCCAACAAAATCTGTAACCCAACCAGACCATCTTCTCTTTGACCATCAAAATAATTGGATAATTCGTCAATATTCAACATAGAAATTAGATGATCTAACCATGCATCAGGAGAGCATTGCAATGACTCAAATGGTAACTCAGATCCCGTAAAACAGCCCGTTCGATATGATTCTTCTTTGAGAAGTGCTGCATCTTTTGGATTCAAAATAGGAGAAAGAGCACCCAGTGTACATAGGAACCACCATTGTGTCTGCTCATGAGCAATAGGGGTGCGAGATTCAGATGCATCTGATGAAAATGCTCTAAGCCAATCTGAAAGAACTCCTTTTCCTCCAATCAAACGACGGTCTCTAGCCAAAGATTCCAAAACTTCACGATTAGGAATTGGAAGAATTCGTGAATCTGATGGATGAATTGGAATTTTTTCAGATTGGAAAAGACGGACAGTTCTCTGAACTGCAAATGAAAGAAGAGATTCAAGAGAAAAGCACTCTTCAGAATGGGAGATATTGATTGCTGAAGAAATCCAATGAACGAATGGGCTAGTTCTGAGAGGAGATTTTTCTTGGGAAACAGGGATACCTAGAGAAGATAATTCAATTTTCCATTCTGTAGGAAGATTGTTTGCAGAAGGATGAACAAGAAGAATATCGCTTTCACCAGCTTCCAAATATCTTTTGATTATTCTCGCAGTTACCCTCGGAGCAGA
>DASCRU010000051.1:0-8928 GCA_034400015.1 Candidatus Thalassarchaeaceae archaeon
CGGAAATTACTTTGTCGAGCAAGAGGTTTGGTTTCAGTTCATAGGAATCGAGCAGAAGGTCGCGCAAATAAAGCCACCTTCGAAGAAGCCGTCTTAGGTGCTCGACGTATGCGTGCTGCGTGGTTACATCTGATGGAAACTAACCCCGATAGAGCGAATGAATTACGTTCTAAAGTTGAGATTCATTCGAAAATTATGCAGTCTTACGGCCTCTCAGAATATGAGTTGTATGATCGAAATAAACGCCCTGGGCCTATTGCAATGATCTCAGCATTAGTTCAATTTGTTTGGTGTTGGATTTGGATGCTGGGATTAATTACATGGAGTGCCTTAATCGGCTCCTATCCTCCATATCGATTGGCAGGGCCGATAGCTTCTAAATCAGCAGAAGACGAACCTTATGCATTAGGTACGAAGAAAATAGCAGTAGGTTTCATGCTTCTACCGATTTGGTGGTTCCTTGTTTCATTCCCAGTTGCGTGGCTTCTTGCTGGCGTTTCTAGTCCTGTTTGGGCTATTCTGGGGCAAGGCGCTTTGGGATTCCTTAAACCGTCGATAACTTCGATTCCGTGGGTCCTTCTTGCTTTCATAATCATGCCATTATGGGGTGTAGGTGCTCGCCTACACCTTCGATTATGGCAACGCAGCGTCCGTGCCTTGCATACTCTTCGAAGATGGTTTCGTCTTCGAGATGGTTCAGTTCCTTGGCAAGAGTTATCTAAATCTCAAATTGAACTAGCAACAATTCTCGATTCAATAGGTAAAAGTTTGATTTTACCTGGGGATTCCGATTGGGTCAATCCTCCTTCTGGAGAAGATGATCATGTCATGGTTAGAGTAAGAACCACTTAATCAGAACCCAATTTGTATTGGAAATGATGGATCAGTGATACTCCAAACACCATTGTCGGTGATTTCCCCACCTGTTTTGCTAGCAATACATGCTGCAGTCATGAATAATCTATGATCTCCATACACATTCACGATTTCTGTAGGTCTTGTAGGAATCTGTTTTCCTTCGGTTTCTATTCCATCCTCGAATGCCTTGACATTAATACCAAAGCATTCGAGCATTTCTACAGTTTTAGAAATCCTGTCTGATTCTTTGAAACGGGCATGTGCGGCGTTCCGAATCCGACCACCTGGTCCCATTGCTAAGTATGCTGATAGTGCGGGGAGAAGATCATTGCAATCTCGCAAATCAAGGTCCATCGGAGAAGTATCCTGTTTTTGTATAATATTGTAGATAATTTCGGCACCGATTCCATCGGTTGGTTTTGTTGGGTTGAGAATCTCCAATGTTGCAGCGTGGGCAGTAGCTGCCACAATACCAAAAGCCGCGAGACTCAAATCCGATGGGATTGTAACTTTATCCGGACATTTTGGAGTCCAAGGATGAATAATAAACGATTTTGAATCATCACTCCAAGATGTGGCGCAACCAGTTAATTGAGCAATTTCAAAGGTAAGAGCAGCGTGTCGATTCGATACCGATTCACCTTTAGTTTGAATTTCAATAGGTCCAGAGATTCGGGGACTAACTAACACAAGAGCAGATAGTGACTGGCTTGATAGACTAGTGTCTAGTTGAGTTTTTCCTGGCTTTAGGGGCCCACAAATTGAGTAAGGTGCCCCCATTTTCTCATTATTTGTCGAAATATTTGCTCCAAGTCTCCTGATTGAATCAGTTGATGAGGAGAGATGCCTGTTTCGTAAAGTCCAATCACCATCTAATGTCATTGGAGAAGAGAAACAAGCAACTTGTGGAATCAAAAATCTCATTGTAGTTCCGGAATTGCCACAATCCAGAGTTTCATTGGTATGAGTAAGCCCATTTGTCCCCTTTCCATAAACAATCCATGAGTTCTTGTTTTTCTCGATTCGAATCCCCATTTTTTCGATACATGATGCCATTGAATGAATATCGTCTCCTGGGCTCCCTGTGAATGCAATTTCCGTTTCCCCATTAGAAATGGATGCCAATAGCAGCCATCTAATCATGTGGGATTTTGAAGGAGAGAGGAACCAACTCACTTTTTCCCTAACTGATGGTTGAATCATTACGATAGAACCTGGTTCCCTTTCCTCACCCATATGGGGTGTCTAGCGGCTTTGTGGTTTCATTCTTCGCTCGTTTAGAGGTCTGTTGCTGGAAGAATAATTTGTCCAAGATCTGCTGTACCGCGAGTCCCTGCACCCATGAAAATTAGGCGAAATGTCCATCCTCCTTCATCTGAACCGATGTCTGTGGCATTGATGATGAAGTAATCTCCACGATTTAGTGTGAGGCCTGCATCTCGATCTTGGAATGTAACTTGTGAACCTATTGCGCCATAGACTGAAGCATCGTTCACTAAACCATCTATGACTGTTCCATTGGGGGAAATAATTTGGAATTTGATAGTATTAATCATCAACTCATGTGATAAATCTGAAACTCGGACTACTTGGAAACCATTCTCTAATGATTGAGAAGTAAGTTGGCCATACGGTGTCCCTTTATCTGGTGCTTGAACCGCATCTTGAACCATGATGTATATCCCACTGGTTAGTAGTACTGTAATCGCTAAAAGAAGGACCGTAGCAATCACCGGGCTGACGGCCTCTTCTGCCTCTTCCCCGGACCTCATAGCCTGCACTGAGGGTCGAGTATCTTGAAGGTTGGGCGACTTATGCCACGCGTTCGACAGTCTCTGGAGTAATTGCTTGTTCCGGAGTAACTCTGAATGAAATGAATGCCAAATTCTCCGGAGCGTTTCTGAATCGTCGAATTATCACCTTTTTGTCGAAATCAGATCCCCTCATCGACACTTCGAATTCCATAACAATGTCGCTAATTGCCATCAGTTCACGTTCCGTGCCTTTTTCTACTGCGCCACCACTTACAGTTAGGAGGAGAAGGCCTCTATTCCGTTGAGCATGGGCTTGCATAATCCTCAGCATGGATGTGACCCTTGCAGGGTCAAATCGACTATAGAAGAAATCCAAACTATCGATAGCTGCGCGGAAGTAAGGTCCAAGCGAGGTAATTTGAGTTGTTAAATCAGTTAGAAAATCATGTGACTGATTATCTACGAAACGAGTTTGTGCTAACTTCTGGATGTCATCAAGGGAGAATCCTTCGATTCTATATCGTGATGCCTCAAGTTCTCGAGTTAGGACTTCGCGATTGTATTCTTCTCCCATGGTGCGTACTTTAATCTCAGTAGGCCAGTCATATTTTTTGTAGACTGATAAAATTTCAGATGTTGTTTCTGAAGTTGAGATTAGAATGGTATTCTCAGGGTCTTCAGCAACGGAAACAAATTGTTTAGCAAACAAATCTATTCCCGCACCGGTGTTTCCATAGCCAAGAATTGTGAATCCTCTTGGAATACTTCCAGTATTGTGGGGTGTTCCCGTTAGAATGGTATCGAATTTTACAGAGCCAATAGATCCCATGTCTCCATAGAAATCCTCATCTTCAGAGTCGAAATTTATCGTCATTCAAATCCCTCAAGAAATTACCACTTGACCTCTATCAATTAGGTCACTACAATACAAATCCATGTTGGACAGGACTCCCGCAGGGGTCTGATCTGGAACATTGACAATTAGGCTAAGCACTTGGCGATTTTTGCAAGTGTTGATGAAAGTATGGAGATACTCAGCTAAAATTCGTTGCTCATTGTAAATTGAAAGAGCATTTACTGAATCAAGGATGACGAAATTTTGTTGATTTTGTGAATTTTCAAGATGGTGAAGGGTTCGTAGCATCATTGACTCTAGCATTATCGGGCTGTCGATATAGCCGATGTTCGTATATGGATTCTGAGTGCCACCTAGGATTCCAGATGAGACACAATCAATAAAGTGGATAGGGGAGATATCTACTCCGATTGTATTCATCATTTCGATTACATTTGGAGCAGTTTGTGAAGCCGTAATGTAAACTCCTCCCATGCCAAAATTTTGCATCAAAGGCTGCAAAATGGATGCTATTACTAAATCCGAGTTGCTTGTACCTACTCGAACTTGTACACTAGACGTCGTAGTTACTTGGGTCAGTTGTTCAGCTATACCTAAATCAAACTCAATCATTGGCTAACACCCCATTTCAGCATTGGAGTAAGCATCACACCACTTCGAGTCAATTCTAGAGCATATTTTGCTCTACTATGATCAGTGCCTCGCATCTTTACTACCTGTAAGTACCTTAGAAGGTGCCCCATTCTTTCCACATCTCCCAAAACAATAATTCCGTCAGCGATTGCTTCTTCTACCCCGAATGCAGAACGATGTGAAGTTCCACCAACAGAGGTAATTTCTGCAATTAGTAGAGTTGTACAACCCAATGTAGACAGAGATTTTCCTAACTTGAATAGGAAGTCTCTGATGAGTTGTTCATTAGGGACCTTGTAACAAAGCGATGTTACGGAATCGATAACCAATCTAGTTACTCCGATGGTGTTTACGATATCCGTGATCGCTTTGACCATTGCATCGATATCGTCAAGATTGAAAGTACTCTTGTCTAATCCAAGCCAAGAGAACAGTACATCCATATCGAAAACGTTGATCAGTCCTTGGTCAACAGTTCCCATGTCGAAGAAACTGTATTGCCGAATGTTCTCAAGTAATTTTACTGATGGTTCGGTAGCGGAGAAATGTGCACACGCTTCCCCCGCGTGAGCCCCATTCATTAGAAATTCCATTCCGAGGGTTGTCTTCCCGGACCCACATGTTCCCGCCACAAGTGTAGCTGACCCGTAAGGGATACCTCCTCGAAGGATTTCATCGAGTCCACGAATGCCAGTAATGCATCTGTCACGCTCATAGGAGGAGTTGCTCAGCATGCTAACCGGACCGAGGACAGAACACGTCGTTCATAAGTACACGCCAAGAAGTGCGGTCAAGCATCCCCTGGAGTAGTAGTTTGTGATACTTGCCAAGACCCATCTTCGTCTAAATTCGCACCGAATCCAGATTGGAACCCCCAATCAGAATTGTATGAGACAATATGTACGTCTTGTGTATATGATAATCCGGGTTCGTTGTATGTTAACCTTAGATTATCTGCATTGTCGTGTAGCCCATCCATCATCCCTCTTCCTAAAACTCCAGTGTGACCTAGGCTAATGACTACGCTAGCATTTCCAGTTGCCATTGTAGTGGAATCTCCAGTCAATAGCAATACTCCTCCTCCCTGTAATGATTCTTGACCTATTAAAGTCAAAAATCCATTTCGAGCAAGCCCCCATCCATTCAAATCTTCTGCGAACCCTCCATCGTTTCGGATTTCTACCCATTCAGGTTCTCCGATTTCGGGATTAGGGACAAATTCAGTAATTCTCATAATTGATGGTACATCGCCTGCATCGTGAACTTCTAATCGTATTTCTACAATTTCATTGCCCATAGGTAAAATTCTGAAAGCTGCTGCAGAGTTTTGTGCTGCAGTTCTAGGGGCTCCGTCATTGAAAAGAGAACTTCCCTGTCGTTCTGGATTTGTGCTGTGGATAATGGAAATTGAGAGGTTTATTGAGGCATAATTTGGAAATCCTAATCCATTCTTCAATTGTTCTTCAGTAATATTGCTTAATGCAGAAATCCTTTGAGGATCTAGTTGTCCATCGATATTTGCTAATCCTGGTAGGACATCGGATTTTAACAATTGGCTAGCATTAGAGTGATGCCAGTTTTCTGTGCCATTATTTTCATCCCTTAATCCATCTAAATATGGAGTCATCCACCCAGATGTAGAAGTTAGGCGCATGATGCCATCTGATGCATGTTCATCTAAACGATCAATTATCGGGTCATTCGGGCCTAAACTTAGGCGGCTGAGACTGAGAAATGCTGATACAATTACCAAGAAGAGAACGAATGCTGAGAGGAATTCAATGACAGCGGTGAGCCCTTCGTCATTGGAGCGCAAGTCTCTCCGCATGAAGTTTGATTCTTTGGAGAGGACATGAACCCTTGGTCAAGGAATGGTGGAAGAAGCCTAAGGGTGGCGATTAAGGGGTACTCCATGCAGTATTAGGGCGTTGATTATTTACCACACGGACGGCTAAACATACTCATGGCGGGACCAGCGGTTGGTTCATCTCAAAGGATAATACGTTCTGTTCCAATCGTGTTGGCTTTACTTTTGATGTCTTCATTACCGCTGTTACCTGCCACTGAGGCCACTGGTTCTCGTAATATTCAAGACTTCATGATTATTGATGGAATCGAACCAATTGATGGGGCACATTACAGTGTTTGGGACCCAATTTTCCTCGAAGTAAAGGTACAAAGCAATGCCAGCACACCAATCGGTGGGCGAGCGATAATTGCAGAAGTTTGTGCAGGGGATCATGTTTCCACTGCAATTTGTCCATCTCCATTGTATTCTCGTCAAACTACTGTTCCTACATTAAATCCGGATGAAGTCACTACTGTTGCTTTTGTGGATCCATTTTATGCATTGGATTACGTCAATCAGACGTATACTGTAGTATTCAGATTCTCCGCTGAAGATATTCGGCCTGTCGATGATCGTTTTGCTCAAATATTTTACTTGGACGAATTTTTCCAAGATATTGTCTATCTATCCACCGATCTAAATCCAACAGAAATCATGAACCCCGGAGTTGATTACCAATCTACAGTTTCAATTTCATCTGTAGGCTGGCCATCCGAAGATCAAGTCGATGTTGGCTGGACAATGCAACAAGTAGACGTCCCTATGGCTGCCGCTCAATTTTGTACGTATGTTGGCCCAGGTCTTTTTGAGAATCCAATGCCCCCTATTGACCCAATCCCTCCGTATCTTGATATTGATGTAGTAACGATAAATGAGGAAATTAATGCTACATTTAATGCCACTTCACTCTCCGATGGAGAAACTTACTCTCTTAGATGGAAAATCATTACAGCAACTGTTGTGAACGAGACACATAGCGGAAATTTCGATTGGCTTTCTAATGGTTCAGATGTATCACTCCAAATGATATTCTCTGGAATGGAAGAAGATCTCCATTGTGTAATTGTTGAGTTAGTCATCCCTCGACTACTAATTACGGATTCGTCAGCCCCAGTTTCAATTTCAGGTTCTTCATCTTCTATTGATTTAAGCCCCCCTTCTTTCCAATTCCCAAGCGAAGGAATTTTTGAAATGGAATTCTGGATAGATTCTCCTACTGATCCCAACTCTTGGAACAATCGAGGTGATGTAGTTCGAGTAGAAGTCAGCGACGATGTAGATATCGTAGTCATTGGGATATCTCCTGCTAGAGGTGATGAAGTAGTGGTTCCTATTGGTTTTGAGAACTTTGTAAAATTCCCGTATGGAGAAGACGCACTCCAAATTCAACTTAGGAATGATGGCGATATGTCCTGGAATACTACCTTGAGCCTTGAGATATTCAACATTAGTAATGGCTATTCTCTGGTAGAAGGTTATCCTGAGACATGCATAATGAATATAGATCCTGGAGAGATTGTATCGTGTATTTTCCCTCTATTTCAGGTAGGTCAGTTCGTGGTCAATGCTACTACTACTTCTTCCACTTCTTCCATTGATATTGATCCAGCTAACAATTATATCGAAACTCAGATTACAATAAACAAGACGTCTACTGGAGTTTATGTGGCAGTCCCTTCAACCCATGGTGCAACCTTTGAGACTGGTCAACCGATAATGTTTGTAGCCGGCCTTGCACCAGATTCTCCATTACCTGTTAATTATACCTGGAAAATCGATTACATTGAGGTGATTGGATATGGTCGAGTCCTTAACACTACATTGCCAATGGGTAATCATCAGATCACCCTCCATGTCCGCCATAGTCTGATGAGTTCTACAGACTTTGATGAAGTATCAACTAGGCATATCAGAGTTTTGAATAGAATACAGTTTCAAGAACTCCCCCTAGTCACTTCAGGAGAGGCTGTGTCTATCGAACCAATGGATTTCGAGGTCCTCGACATCTCGTTCCCTTCAACAGTTGTACATGCGGCAGCAGTAAATATCGGAAAAACACCATTACGTTCCTTTGATTTCCGTTTGTACCCTACTGATGGTGAAACTTTGAATGTGGATTATGTGGAAATATGGGGGGACATAAGTATACTAATTCCTAGCAGTGTTAGCCCGGCATCAGTTGTTGCAATGAATGTAATCAATGGGACTCATGGCGTACTATCTCCTCTAAGTACCAATGATATCTTCGAATCTTTTGAATCAAACAATTCCTTCCATCTTCGATTAAACGGAGTATCTAGCGGTTCCATAATGTTGGTTGGCGACATGTCTCCAGTAAATATCACTCCTTTGAATCTAAGAACTGAGAAATCCGCAGGAGGAGAACTCACACTTCTTTGGGAGGCTGAAGGGCCAATCGATGACCCCTACTTTGGAGGATGGAGGGTATTCAAGAGAGTCGAGTTCCCATTCCGATGGCCGTATGAATCCCTTGACGATTTCGAATCTACTGTTACTCAAAATTTCGTGGTAGATCTCCCTGGTTCTCAGACTGAATGGAAGGATCCAACTCCTCTTCCCAATGGCATTTGTGCGAGTTATATTCTCGCTGTGATTGACCATCAGGGCCTTGTCGATTATACTCATGGAAATGTTACAGGATTCAAGGATGTAGGGAATCCTGATCTTCAATGTGGGGATTCTTTTGCCCCTAATTATGAGATGCAGGACCTCCGAGTAGAATTGTCCTACGATTATGATATCTCTCCAGGAAATGAGACAGATGTTCATTCTGTGACTGTAACTTGGGTTTATCCTTCCATTCCCGACGAAGATGGAGATGGTGTACCTGATGAGACAAATGTTACTTGGTCATTATATCGAACTCAAAACCTCCCTCAGTCTGTGGAATTTATTGAACCAATATTAACTGGTTTGTGGGGGGAACCCCTTTCTTCAGGTACGTATACTGAGGTTCA